>JBLIIJ010000061.1:0-23446 GCA_047635055.1 Cyclobacteriaceae bacterium
AAATTCGCCATAAGAGAAAAATTATTTGATGACTTGTTTTATTGATGGCATGGAATCCATGAGCTCATTAAAAAAATACACGCCTTGAAAAGGATTAGAAAAAGTAGGGTGCCGTCTCCTCACCAGACTAGATATAATCCCTTTTGAATTCCATAGTGGTCTCTTTCATTTCAAGGACCATTTGTAATCCTACAGAAAGTACAATCGTTGGTAAGTAATCTACTACCAAACACAAAATTCAACAGCTGTCTCATCAGAGGACTTCACATGCACCTTAAGTGATGATTTTCTTTCAGGCAATCTGAGTTCAAGTTCGAGTTGGTTCAATTTGCATAATTCGTCTCCTTCCCCAAGATCACCTGATATGACCATTCGAAAGTTAGCATTATTTTCAATGCTTATTATCACCCCACTGGACTCTTTACCAATGGCATAATAGATGATTTCCTGAAAGATACCGAAAAGAGTAAACGCTAGAGAAAAGGGTACTATATCAGATTCTCCGTTCCATAAAAACTCAAGATCTCCATCTTGCATTCGAGAGATATTGTCAACGTACTTTTTAAAAGCTTGCTCGGAATTGACTTCCTCTATAAAGCTAATACCCATAACGTTTATTATCGCGCGACTGTCATAAATAAGTTCATCTAACAATACTTTAGATTCTTCAATGATTGGAATATCCATAACCATTCTCGCCGCGACGAGCTTCTGACACAATTTGTCATGAACTTGAAGTGAAAATCGCTTTCTATTCAATTCCTCGGCCCTAGCCATTGCATCTTCTTTGTTCTTTCGAGCATGTATGTTGGCGAGTATTCCAGGCACTATTGGATCATTATTTTCGGACATAAAATTTATTTGCCACCAATCTTGAGTTGTCTCATGAGATGTCAGTTGTAATTCAAATGATCCACTGTTAATTGTTTTATCCTTTAGTTGTTTATAACTTTTCTCGGCTTGTTTTCTAAAGTCTGACTTCATGATATTGTTAAAATCAATCAAACTTATTTTTTCACCATCGAATATTCCATATTTATCTAAGAGACCGTCTGGTGAGTAAAAGGTAATTTTTTCAGAATCTAAGTCTATTTCAAAAACGATTAAATTAGCCGTTAGTAAGGCTAAGTTCAGCTGTTTTTTTTGATAGGAAAGTGTACGTTTTGTATCTTGGAGTTTCTCAATCAAATGATGAGATTCCGCGAGTCCCATCTCCATTGTTTCGCGAATAAACGCTAACTGCTGAATGGGTAAATAACTAGGAAAATCACCAATATTGATCCCTAGATCTATTAAGTCTGCGGTGGATTGAATTTCGGGAAAAAATATGGCAAATATTGAATGATCTTCTAGGATTTGACATGCCCCTTTTAGCCTGAGGGAATTCTTCTTGATTTCCAATACCACGTTGTGATTTGTCCCAGCAGTTATCGTTTCTAAATGCTCTGGAGCAATCAAACTAAAAATATCATGGATCATAGATCCACGTCTTAAAGTCGGCGTTAATTTTTCAAATATCGATCCATATGAAATACATCGCCCATCAGAATCAAACCTGAGGGAGATGGGTAGGATACCTTTTTCCAAATGCGCTAGCGTTCTTTCCATAATTCAAAATACTATCTGAGATTAGTTTACTAATGTCTTTACCACGAAAGCGCATATTTCCCAATACTACTATCCGCTTGCGTCGATGCTAACTCATTGATAGACAGCTCGATTTTAAACCTCTTTCCTAATCCAATTAACAGTCCATAAACCATTGGCTTGAGACCTTTACGATTGCTTTCGTAAGTCAATAAAAAAAGATCGGTACGCATTTTCTCAACAGAAAATTTTGGTGGGTTTAGATTAGGCATCACAAGCGTGATCTGCTCATGCAGAAGGTTAAGATTACCCAAAAACTCTGGTAATGTCTTTCCATAGATGTTTAAGATATTCCTATACCCCTCATCGGCAGTATAAAGAATCCAATATTCCCCAAATGCTTCAAGAATGGCTTCTTGGGAAAGTCCCAGCTCCTCTGATGCACTTGCCACTAGACTAAAGGTTATTTCATCAGGATAGGACTTCATACTGACAAAGAAGTCATCCTTAAGCGTTGATTTCTCTCTTATTCTCATCCAAGCAGATTCACCATAATTGTTAACCAATAAATCTTGGATGGCTTTATTTACCATTCCATACATAATATCTTCCTTTTAATTAATAAATTATTTATTTCATTCCAATGGTCCTGAAGGGTAATGGACGCTTCCTAGACTTAAATTTCCCACACAAAACTAATGACTGTTCGCTTTCAATGTTCAGATCAGCTTCCATGTTCTTTGCCCTTATTCTCCTTTTACTCTATACGGAACCTTGTGCAATCATCAAGTGAGTGAGATTTAAATCCTATTCCATCATATCTTATTTTCCTATCAATAAAGTTAAAGTTGTTGGCTACTTCCACCCTAATGATAGTAGCCTCAGCGTATTTAATTGCATTTATCAAGTATCTGATATTGGTTTCGATGGAAATAAACTTTTTTACCGTTTTGTTTTCCTCTTTTTGAGCATAAATCGCTTTATATTTTGAATAACTGTAAAGCAAGAAAAACGAACTTGTGATGATAATCATTGCGTCAAATAGATAATAGGCCTTCACTTGATCACCTAATGCTGAGATAGGGAAACCCAGTAGACCGTTAATCGGCGCGCTTACCATTATAAATAGTAATATGAAGATCGAATTACTCCAATATAAACGCCCTCTGGATGGGTATATCAAAGCAGGAATGATCATGGTAAATTGAAGAAAAATACCCGTTGCAAAATAATGAACCAGATCTAAAAATTCGAGACTCGTCCAGTACTTATGCAGGGCCATGGCAGCTAGAAAACAGGAAGGAGAACCATAACCGAGTATATATCTAACTAACTGAAGTTGCCCAATTCGGATAAAATAGAAGCAAATAAAAAGGGCAAATGACGCTGCGACAAGCGCTAGTTGCGTCCGGAGATCAGGGATGTACAAGCATAGTGAAACAGTTGCTATCACATGGAAACCCGAAATCCCCCTCAAAACGTAAAGACGCCTTTTGTGATAATCAGTATTGATTTTTTCTAAGACTTCATCCATCCTACAAAAATCTAAAATACTGTAGTTTTTTTTATACGAAGGCAACCTAATTTAATGTATCACCTACAATAAGTAAATCACCTAAAAATTAACGGACTAGTCTTACTAACTATGTATTTCAAGATATCTAGATGTTCGCTTTGTATGCTTACGCTCCTCGTTCTTTGTTGCGCTGCAATATAGTCTCTTGCGACTATTATAATGTATAGGTAATGTTCGAAATTAGGTGTGCTTTTATTCTATTTCCAAAAGGGTAATCGGTTACGTTTAACCCTGATATTTTAAGGATAAACTTTGCGAGTATTTTTTTAATTTCAAATTGTCTGGGACGAGGTTCGTCCTTTATTTTCTATTCACCGATCATGAAAGGAAAAATATTTACTGAATGTTTAGCGTTAGTCAAAAGTAAATTTGGTCTAGAAATAGTCCTACGGATCATTGATGAATGTAGACGCTATACTGATGGTTTTTATCCCTCTGTAGGTACATATGACCATAAAGTCTTGTTTAAGATAGTTGGAAAATTATCTAAAATTAAGGGGATTCCAGTTCCTGAATCATTAGCACTTTACGGTGAATATTGCTTCCATGCTTTGAGCAACGATTACCCACGATCTATGGACAAATCTAATTTATTCGGTTTTTCAGATGCCGTTAAAAATTATATTCATCCAGAATATTTAAAGCTTTACCCGAGGGCAGAGTTACCTTTTTTCAAAGCTAAAATTATACATGAAATTATCAATCATCCTGTTGGATTAATTCTTAACAGTTTCATTTTTAGCAACTTTATAGGCAAAGAATTTTATCGAAAATCGAAATATAATATCGCGAAATGAAAGAAATGTCGCGAAATGAGAGAAAAGCGCACTTTTTGGAAACGATCAATGCATTCGGTTCTATAATAATGCGCAAAAGTACGGCGCAAGAGTCCGCTTGGTGTGTTGCGAAGCACGCCGTTGGAGAGTTGGGATACATTGATTGTATTATTTACTTGATCAATGATGATGGAGAACTTTATCAATGTGCAGCTCACGGAAATAAAAATCCCACTGCTCAAGATGTTCTGAACCCTATTAAATTGAAAATGGGTGAGGGTGTTTGTGGACATGTTGCCCTCACAGGAGTAGGTGAAATTATTGCCGATACTTCAAAAGACCCAAGATATATAGTTGATGATGAAGACAGATATTCAGAGATAACAGTCCCTATTGTTTCGGATGGCATTGTGATCGGAATTATCGATTCTGAGCATCCAAAGAAAGGTTACTTTTCTGATCATGACTTGAATATATTGAATACGATAGCTTCTATGCTATCATTCAAAATTTCTCAAGCAAAAGCAATTGAACAACTGGCCATCACTAACAAAGAACTTGCCTTTCAGAACGAAGAAAAACAAAAACGTGCAGACGAATTAGTCCTTGCTAACAAAGAATATGCCTTTCAAAACGAAGAAAAACAAAAACGTGCAGACGAATTAGTCCTAGCCAACAAAGAACTTGCCTTTCAAAATAAGGAGGAAGAAAAACGTGCAGACAAATTAGCCATTGCCATCACAAAACTTACCTTTGAAAACGAAGAAAAACAAAAACGCGCAGATGAATTAGCCATTGCCATCACAAGACTTGCCTTTCAAAACAAAGAGAAAGAAAAACGAGAAAAGAAATTAACTCTTGCTAACAGAGAAAAAGAAAAAGAAGCAAATAAATTAACCATTACTATCAAAGAACTTGCCTTTCAAAACGAGCTAGAAAGGACCCGAATCGAAACAGAATCTATTGCTAAGGAATTGCGTCAGTTTATTGAAACGGCCAATGCCCCAATTTTTGGAATAGACAATAAAGGGCTGGTAAACGAATGGAACCATACTTCTGAAAAAATTACTGGATTTAAAAAAGAAGACGTTTTAGGTAAAAATTTAGTTAAAAATTATATCACTAAAAATTACCAAGTTGCAGTAAAAAAAGTACTGGATAACGCCCTCAAAGGGAAAGAAACTGCCAACTATGAGTTTCCACTTTTCACCAAAAGTGGTAAGCGTATAATGGTTTTACTCAACTCATCTACGCGTAGAAATGTAGATGGTAAAGTTATTGGCGTGATTGGTGTAGGTCAGGACATTACTCAAATGGATAAACTGCGAACAGAATCAGAATCTGTTGCCAAGGAATTGCGCCAGTTTATTGAAACGGCCAATGCGCCAATTTTTGGGATCGACAGTAAAGGGCTGGTAAATGAATGGAACCAGACCTCTGAGAAAATCACAGGTTTTAAAAAAGAAGATGTACTGGGCAAAGACATGCTACAAACCTATATCACCGAAGATTACCAAGAATCAGTTAAAAAAGTATTGCATGATGCCCTAAAAGGGAAAGAAACTGCAAATTACCAATTTCCGCTATTTACCAAAGAGGGAGCGCGGGTAATGGTGCTGCTCAACTCATCTACCCGTAGAAATGCTGAAGGTAAAATCGTTGGTGTGCTTGGTGTAGGACAGGACATTACTCAAATGGATAAACTGCGAACAGAATCAGAATCTGTTGCCAAGGAATTGCGCCAGTTTATTGAAACGGCCAATGCGCCAATTTTTGGTATCGACAGCAAAGGGCTGGTAAATGAATGGAACCAGACTTCTGAGAAAATTACTGGATTCAAAAAAGAAGATGTACTGGGCAAAGACCTGGTACAAACCTATATCACCGAAGATTACAAAGAAGCAGTTAAAAAAGTATTGGATGATGCCCTAAAAGGGAAAGAAACTGCGAATTACGAATTTCCCCTATTTACCAAAGAAGGAGCGCGTATAATGGTATTGTTGAACTCCTCTACCCGAAGAAATGCTGATGGTAAAATCGTTGGGGTGCTGGGCGTAGGGCAAGACATTACCATTCTTAACGAGTACAAAGAAAACTTAGAGTCCAAAGTAAAAGAGCGTACACATGAACTTGAAGATTCACTAGAACGTGAAAAAGAATTGGGTCTACTTAAAACCAGTTTTGTGTCAACAGCCTCTCATCAATTTAGAACGCCATTAACTGCTATTCAGTCCAATGCGGAATTGCTTGAAATGTTTGCTCGACTTAGTGGAAAAGAAGAAGAGAAAAAGTACAAAGAAGTAACCAGACGTATTACAGGAGAAATTGCCAAAATGACCGAGCTAATGGATTATGTGCTTATTTTAGGCAAATTAACCTCCGGGAACGTTCATTATAGCACTCAAGACGTAGATTTGGTGGATTTTTGCAAGAAATTGGCTAAAGAATTCGATGGTATTCAATCGAACGGTAGAGGTATAAACGTTAGAATAAACGGTAAACCGTATAATGTTCATTTAGACCCTAAATTATTAACACATTCACTGTCTAATTTAATCAGTAATGCTTTTAAGTATTCTGTAGGAAAAGATAACCCAGAACTGACCATCCATTTTAAACCAAAAGAATTCGTATTGTCAATAAAAGATTACGGAATAGGTATTCCTAAAGGTGAACTAAAAAAACTGTTTCAACCCTTCTTTCGTGCGGAAAATGTGATAGACATCAAAGGCACAGGATTAGGACTTAGTATCGCAAAGGAATACATTGAAATTAACAAGGGCCATATCGAGGCTCAATCAATATTGGGAGAAGGTAGTTGCTTTGAGATAAAGTTTAAGCGTTGAATAAAGATGGATTTAGTATTTAAAATCAGAAGTACAGTCGATTTAATATGGCTCTATAAAGTCAATAACACTAGTGGCCAAGCCGTTTTTCAAATTTTAATGTAAATAAAGTGTATACACTCATTTCCAAATATGCATACAATGCCTCGGATTCTGAAGAAATACGACTTGCTAAGTCTCTGATTCTGATAATCTCTATTTGTTGTAGTTTTTGTAGTCTAGTCTGGAGTGGCCTTTATTACTCGTTGTTTGGACTTGGGCTAACAAGCATAATTCCTCTAATTTTTGTTGTCCTAGTGATTCCCGCTATTTTCATCTCTCACTTTGTTAGCGATTATAAGATATTGGTTTACACGCAATTAACCTGTATTGTATGTTTACCAACATTAATTCAGTGGAATTTAGGATCTATTCATGATTCTGGATTTGTTATCGCTTGGTGTTTTTTAGGCCCACTTGGCGCACTTCTATTTCTAAAAGAAAAACACGCAAGAATCTGGATGCTAATATTCCTCTTAATTGTTGGGATTACGGTAATTGTTGCTCCAACTTTTTCTATGGACAGAGCTCAAGTCACCAAAAATGCCCGTATGGCATTTTACCTTATGAATATAGGCGCACCATTCTTGGTCATTTTTATTGCCACAACTTATTTTATAAAAGGCCTGAGGAAGCAGAAAGAACGATTTATTTCACTCCTACAAAAAACAAATGAAAAAAACCAAATAATCGAGGAATCATTAGAACGTGAAAAGGAATTGGGTCTGCTTAAAACCAGTTTTGTGTCAACCGCCTCTCATCAATTTAGAACGCCTTTAGCGGCTATTCGATCAAATTCGGAATTACTTGAAATGCTTGCCCGCTCTGTTGGAAAAGAACAGGAGGATAAGCATAGAAAAGTAACTCATCGGATTAAAGAAGAAATTGCAAAAATGATTGAATTAATGGATGACGTTCTTATTTTAGGCAAATTAACAGATGGAAAGGTTCATTATAGCCCTCAAGAGGTAGATTTGGTGGATTTTTGCAAGAAATTGGCTAAAGAATTCGATGGTATTCAATCGAACGGTAGAACTATAAACGTTACATCAAACGGTAAACCGTACAATGTTCATTTAGACCCTAAATTGTTAACACATTCACTGTCTAATTTAATCAGTAATGCTTTTAAGTATTCTGTAGGAAAAGATAACCCAGAACTGGCCATCCATTATAAACCAAAAGAATTCGTATTGTCAATAAAAGATTACGGAATAGGTATTCCTAAAGGTGAACTAAAAAAACTATTTCAACCCTTCTTTCGTGCGGAAAATGTGATAGACATCAAAGGCACAGGATTAGGACTTAGTATCGCAAAGGAATACATTGAAATGAATAAAGGAACATTAACCGTAAATTCAACAGAAGGAATCGGGAGTATATTCGAAATAAAAATCAAAACGCATGAGCTATGAGTAATATTTTAATTATTGAAGACGAGAAAGTATTACGCGAAACATTGACGGATATATTAGAGATTAATGAATATACTGTCATTCAAGCAGCCGATGGAGAGGAAGGGGTAGAAATTTTTACTAAAACAGTTCCCGATTTGATAATATGCGATATAAATATGCCTAAAATGGATGGCTATGATGTGTTAAAAATGTTGGAGACACTTATACCGGCATCCGAAATTCCCCCATTTATATTTCTATCCGCTAAAACGGAACAAGCAAGCGTTCGAAAAGGAATGAATCTAGGTGCCGTAGATTATATTACCAAACCATACTCCGCTTCAGAATTGTTAAAAGTTATTGAACTAAGGCTCAAAAAAAGAAAAAAACTCCAGGCATCATTAGTACAAGAGGAGAGAGCATGAATGTCTGATGAATTACATAATGGAATACAAAGTTTAATTGTTGCCGCTGGGATGGGGATTAATGCGGTGGTTCGCCAAGATGAAATGCCGAAAAACGAACTCGACATGCTTAAGGATTCAGCCAAATTACTTAAGCAAGCAATCTCAGAAACACGTTCCGTTTCCCACAATATCATCCCTGATCTAATCAAAACACATGGACTTGAAAACTACCTTAACTTAATCGTTAATACCGTGCGTTCCTCCACAGATATCACGTTTGACTTAAGCATCCATCTAGGGGAAGATCCGTTACAAAACCAACTGCAAATATATCTATGCCGATTGGTTCAAGAAATGATCAGCAACACGCTCAAACATGCAAAAGCCACCACTGTTTTAATAAAAATAATAAGAAAAAAAGAGGAGATACACGTGGACTTTCAAGATGACGGGATAGGGTTTAATGCTCATCAACATACAGAAGGAATAGGCTTACAGAGCGTTAGAAAAAAAGTAAAGGAACTAAACGGCCAATTAACCTTCGAATCTGAACCTAATCAAGGCGTAAAAATACACCTAACACTCCAAATTGATGATTGACAAAAGGTGAGCCTCCGCCCTTTGCACCATAAAATATCCCCTTATCCAAGAGATTGATTGGTGCGTAAAAGTAATCTTCTGCGCATTCCCTTCAATTTCAAAAATCATTGAATCCGCAATACAAAGAGCTAAACCTCGCTGTATTTTTTGACAGGAAAGTCTACATCCTGCCCCTTGGCGTTCCCCCACCAAATAAGGAGATTCCTCGAGTCCCGTCTTCCTTTTTTTACAAATAAGGCGCTGTGCTGAATAGGTAAACAAACGCTCCGCTTCCTGCAGGTTCAAGGACTAGCCCTGAAATTTGACTCAAGTATATACCAGAGGTTTGTTCATATCAGCTATTCGAAAGAGCTATCTGTAGGTTGCTCAGATCAACTGTAACGAAGGAAGCTCGCCCATACCATTCTCTGATTACTAAAAAAACAAACAAGAGTTTTCGTAATTGAAGAAGAGAATCTTTCATTTAAAAGTCCATAAACCAGCAACCAGAAAGGCTTATTCGTTTCCCTGATGCAGATACGGCTTGGTGCAATTCGACTTTACAAAAACTATGAGGCTTAATACCTCGAGGCAGGGTATAATTAAGACAACCAATGTCGGTTGGTTTAACGAAGTAGAAATAGACTTTTTGTTATCAAAAATTGAAGAGAACAATCGAAGATTAGAAGTATCTGAAGATTCGCTTACTTCCTATGTATCGACCCTGAATTCGTTCAATCATCAAACCTATTCCTTAGGGCTAGACCTACAGGCATTCACTTTCGACTGGCCCACACTTAAGTTTAAGCTGGACCTATTGGTCAGGTTTAGGTACGGCTGAGTACTCCTTTCGGATTCGAGTTCCGTCAGTCATCCTGAATTTGGGATTAATACTACCGCTTTTATTCCCAGCGCGCGGATTCAGCTATTTTCGGAAGAAAGGTTTAGTCTATTATCAGAAGTTGGGTGGAATTTCTATAGAATAAGGGATCAATCTGTCAGTCAAATTGATGAACTAGGAAAAAAGATTCTTAAAAATATATTCTTTTATTGAATACAGGTTCGTTACAAGAGCAATTCAGGGGACGGTAATCTCTTTTTACGGTATCAGTTTAACCAGCTAGTGAATGAAATAGAATCCAATCTCTCACAACTCCAGCTTGGTTATACTTTTAATATTTTGTCTACCAAAGCCAATTAATAACAAGCCTGACACTATATAAACAGGTGTAGCCACTCTCCTCCTCGTTTGCCACGAGGATGATCCAAATAGGAGCATTTGTAATGCGGCCAATAAGCACTTAAATAATCATTATGCCAGGGGATAGATATATCATATCGGGTCAGAACGCCTTGTATTTCGTCACATTCACTGGGGTCGGGTGGATAGTAAAATAACCCTGTAGAAGCCATGATCGTGGAAGAACCCGAGCATTACATTTTCAGTTCAGCGAGGAATTATGCTGGAACAAAAAGTTTGGTGGAGATAGAACTAGCAAGTTGAAAACTTTAGGATTTGGGAATCCAATTTGCAAGTGAGGAGTAAGTGGACTGGAGAATGATCGCTTGAAAAGTCAGTTACAAACTGACCTCTATATAGAAGACTAAAGTTACGCTTCGCTAAACTTAAGCCGGATGGGGTGATGCTTGACGTGTATTTCGTTTCGGATTCAAATTAGGAAAATCTTCGATTTTCCTCCCCTTTTTTGATCCAAGTGACTGGGCCGTCCCCGAGGCAAAGCGAAGGTTTTCCAGTGCTGCCAGAAACTGCTACCCTAGACGCTAGCAGGTCTCACCATGGAGAAATAGCTCATGCCGTATGGCGTTCATTCTCTAATTCTACTTTTATAATCCATTCGTTGATGCAAAATCCTAATGATTTCAATGGAGTTTGGCTTTGTCGTTTTATAAAATATCACATGAGTTTTAACATTGATTGCTCGATAACCAGCCCTTAGATCGTCATAGCTCTTTCCCAAATTAGGTTTTGAACTAATCTCTGAAAACCTGTCTATTATGATTTTGTAATAACTGTCAGCTTGTGGTACCGACCAATTTTCTTTCGTGAATTCCCAAATGCCAATTAAGTCAATTCTGGCTTTTGAAGAAATACTGTAGCTCATTTGAGTTTATGTTTGGAATGTAGTTCATCCAATAAATGTTGAGGATCGAAATTTTCAACGAAACCACTTTCTTCTCCTTCAATTAACGCTCTTGTTAGGATATTCCTTTTCTCTTCTTGTTCTTCTAGTAGACGTAATGCAGCCCTAATTACTTCACTTGCTGAATTGTATCTTCCTGTTCCTACTGTTGAAGAAACAAAATCCGCAAAATGATCTCCTAAAGCGACTGATGTATTTTTGCCCATGATCTTCTATGTTTTAGCTATTTCGAAGGTACCAAAAATTGGTAATTGAAACAAATACTAATGGAGCTAATCCAATGTGCTGCAACGATCAGATATCCTCCGTAAACTGGACTTTTTAAATATCTATAAAAGTATCTTATCACCCCAGCTTTTGCAAATCGCTCAATTAGCTTATAAAGGATAGTATCTGTTAGATGCCTTTTTTTAGAATATTTTTAAGACTATTAAAGTTTATAATCCTTTCATTTCTCGTTACAACATGGTGGTGGAATTAGGGAGTTCTAACATCAAATTAACTCACCAGAATTTTATTACTTATATGACCTTAGAACGCCTCTCCAATAAATAAATAGAAACCAGCGCCTTCCCTCGTGAATGCAAAATCTAACCGTGTCCAAATATCCTTTTTTGGAAATAAGAGCACACGTAACCCAGCCCCACCAGAGAACACAAAATCGGATATAGCGAAATTATTGACCTCACTAAAAACTGAGCCTGCCCCAGCAAAGACAGCCGCCCCAATCCTGTCGGTAAAGCCAAATGGAAGCGGCAAAAAGCGATATTCGACCTGAGCTGCCAGCTGATTATTATCCCTATACCTCCCATAATAATACCCCCGCATGATACTTTCTCCGCCCATCAATGCCAGTTGATTGAAAGGAACATCGCCAAAGTTGAACTGGCCCAGCAGCTGCGCCGCTATTACATTGTTTTCCCCGATCGGTCGGTAAACGCGCGTATCGGACAAAATGGAGGTAAAATTGAAAGAGCTCCCCCATGCAGGGTTGTAATGCAATAACGCCAATTCGGAAAAAAACCCCTTGCGCACATTTAAAACGTTATGCCTGTTGTCCTGCACCAATCCTAACCCTAGCCCAATATTATTAGACCCTTCATGGCCCAAGGGCATTTCAAAATCCTGATTATTAGGTTCGGCCAACACAAAGTCAACTGCGGCAAGGCGCTGGTAATCGAACTCCAAACCTAAAAACAAATTGTTCTTCAATTTTCTTAAAACACGTTCCTTTATAAGCACTTGATTCGCTTCTACCCTAGCGGTATATTCATCTGGCGAATTGATTCCTATACCGTGAAAAAACAATGGAAAACTTTGCACGCGAAATCTGCCAAGAAAAAACCACCGATCCTGATCAGAATAGATAGCATGATCGAACCATAATCCATATTGATCCTCTAGCGTAAAAAACGTAAACCCGTTTATTTCACTTAGTCTATTGGTAGTATCTCGCTTGGCAAAATACACATACAAGGAGCTGAAGCCTATCTCCCAGCTCGTCTCAGGAGCATACGCCAAAGTAGGATAAACCAAAAGCTGTGGTCGGGACAAATCACTGGTATCATTGACAAGACTATGCCAATATTTTTGAGCAAAATTCTGTGCCTTCAAGCGATTGGTAAAAAGCATAAAGCTCCCCATGAGGGCGACAAGCAGTAAAAGTCTAAATCTCATTTTTTCAAATTACATTTATTTCAGTAAAGATGATTCTCAAACAAGGCACGAAAGATTAAGTTAAGTCAAGTCGAATACTTTTTTCAACAATTACCTAGAGTCCATGAGATTAATACACGAATAATTACTTTGAAAAGGATCTGAATTAGTGAAAGGCAAAGTGGGCCGATTAGACTTTTTAACTGTGTTTCTTAAAAGTAAGTGTTGTTCCCACTTACTTTTAGGCGGCAAGAATGGTCGTTCGTTACACCTTATCTCTTTTTAAAAATCACTTGTTGTGAACAAGCGTAGATTTATCTATCTCTCTTAATCAACGTTAGTCATCGCGAGCGCCGAGATTTGCTTGTATGCCTTATTCTCCGTATGCAACCTTCAGCGTCACTTTCCAGTGACGCTGAAGGTGTCTCTACAATTAATGACAATTAAACTGCGATTGCCTTTTTCGATTTACGGAACAAATAAGAGGCGAAAATTCTTCTCTTCGCAAACCGTACTTGCTTATCTGAATTTAAGAATTTAAGGTATACTCCTTGAGGAACGCCAAAACATTCAAAAGTGGTGCCGTCTATAAAGGTAATTTCAAGCAATAATCCCTTATGTTGAATATTTGTAATCCCCCCTTTATCAATGGTTTCTTTGTATTCTTCTTTATTCTTCTCGTGTGTTTCTGGTGCTATACTTACTAAAAAATGGTAGGCATCAATGATTTTGGTGCTCATCTGCTCCGCCTCGATAGCCTTTTCATCACCGGCCTGAAACTTATCAGGATGCCATTCTTTGACCAAGTTTCTATACGTAGTTTTTAGTACCTTTAAATCTAAATTACCTTCAACATTAAATAATTTCTTGTACTCCTTTACTCTCTTCATATCTTATTTATCTCTGTAGCCAATAGCGTTTTTTTGCGAGCATCACTACTCTCTCAAAAAATCGTGCGAAACTACACCTTTTTTATTGGTCTTTGAACACTTTTAAAAGCTTTAATGTTTGTCGGGTAAATTAAGATAAGAGCCCTCCAAATTGAAAGTAGCATTTGGCAGTACAGCTTTTGCTTAGGAAGAGTAAAACATCCATTACAATTATTCGCATAATTTTAATGGAATCAGCACTCAACCGCCACCTGTTACACCTCTCTTGATGTCAAATCCATAATCAGCAAAATATTTACTCGGTTTTATACTCTCCCCCATGGTCTGTGAAGCTCAAAACAGTGTGATAAACACAAAAAGATCTAAGTATCACAGAAAAGCAAAATAGGATATTTACAAAGTAAATACATTCGGGTCAAGAAGGTTTGTATCAAAATAACGATGGAAACGCTCACTTAAAGAGCAAACACATCTGTGAATGATGGATCTGGAAAGCAGACATATAGATTGAAAACACACACCCTCCGATCTGATAATTTGCTCCATGCAACAGTTCTGATAAAATCAGGGGAATGCCCTGCCTAATGGATTTTTGGTCCAAATTATTGGATAGCGTTTTTAGTTCTTTTCAAGTATTTCCATCAGCCGGTGATTCAAATAGCGCTTTTCTTTACCTACTTTGACCGATGTAAGAAATCCTTTATCTTCAAGTGCTATTAAATAATTCCCTCCCGTTTTCGGAGTACCCATTCCCTTGTCAATTAAGTTTTGCCTTTTTGTATTTGGAAGTTTAAATAGTATTTCAATCAAGTCTTTGGTATACACTTTTGGGAGTTCATTTTTGATTTCCTCAGACATTTTTTGCATTAGTGAAATGATTGATTTTAATCGTACTAACCCGTTTAATGATGTACTTTCAATCATATCCAGCCTATAAAGAATCCACCCTTCCCAATCTTCCTTTTCTGTAACTAACCTAGTATCAAGAAATAATTAAGGATTTGGAAGGTTTATTATCGCTTCATTGAGATTCGCTAATGCGCTACTTGCTTTAATTGTTTTTCTTAAAATGAGCGTCGTTTCCAAATGGCTTTTAGGAGGCAAGAATGGTCGTTCGTTATACGGTACATCTTTTTTAAAATCACTCATTTTGAACAAAGGCAAATTTTACGCGCTTTGATTTTACGAGTGTAAATATGCCGATCAATTACTCTCGTTTAGTTGATGTAGGTCAATATTACGTTTGTCTGTCTTTTTTCTTCTGAAGTAGTATAGGTAGAGCAGGATTATGCTTTCCACCAAATTGAAAGTAATTTCCTTCATCAAGTTCAAGTGAGTCCGTAATCCAGTTTTGAAATTCCTCCTTTATTCCTTCATTATAGAACAAAGTGTCGTATTTGCTGACCAAGCTGTCTGATAAGTGCTGACCTCTGGAAAAATAACTTAGTAATACAAATAGAATTATGAGAAAATTTGAGTGAATCAATTTTTGATATTAATTTTAGGGCGTAACGTTTTGTGTATGAGCCGTATCCCTTCGGGATACTGCTCATACACTTTGTTAGAAATTGTTTTCACTTAAAAACGGACACTTAAAATTCAAATTTCCCAATAGCTTTTTCACAACCGTCCCAATAGACATTTATATTTGACTTCTCTGTCAGAAGGTCTTCGGGTATGATCAGCTCTGGATATCCTGTCCATCCAGCTGTTGGGCCGTAAAAATTCCCGGGTTTAGCCTCTGGATCCAAAGCTGCGCGAATAATTCCAGTTGCGCCATCCTCGGCTGATTGCGCCTGATTCATAAATTCTGAATTTGCATCCATTCCGCCATCTTCTGCCGTAATTACCTGTAGGTTAGTACGCGCCAAGCCAGGATGAGCTAAAAGCGGAATAACATTGGTAATGCTGGCTTCATTTAATTTGGTTTGCAATCCATAAGTAAATACGGCATTAGCCAATTTGGTCTGATGATAGCGCTCCCATCTTGGTCCACGGAATCCGGGCGTCTCATCTTCCGCTTCATCACCGCCTAAATTTCCTCCATTTTTTTCGAAGTATTTCATCTCTAGCGGACCGCCTAATCTGGCCATTGAGCTATGATTTACAATGCGACTTTCTTTACTTTTCTTTAAAAGAGAAAATAATTCTTTGGTAATCAAAAAATGAGAAATTACATTGGTCTGCATTTGAATGTCGTAACCATCTGTAGTTGCTTGGTCTTTTAATGCCATTACTCCGGCATTATTTATCAGCACATCTAGTACATCGTATTTGTTCTTAATTGTGTTTATGGCCTCTTGCACGCTTTCAAGCCTTTGTAAGTCACAATCAATTGCATCAAACTGGGCTTGTGGTAAGGCCTCTTTTAATTGCTGAAGAGCACTTTGGGACCTATGACTTTTACGGTTAAGTAGAATAACTGTGGCTCCCTTCTTAGCTAGCTCACGAGCGCAGACAAAACCAGTACCACTTGTGGTACCTGTGATCGCTACCACTTTATTAGTCATGTCTCGTCCATGGTTTTTTATTACATCAAGTAGATGCTGAGTTTGAATATTGTTTGTCATTATTTTATATTATTTATAACGCCTCTTAATGAATCGTGCGTTTGGGTGAAGATAATGTTTCGGATTCTAAATAGCCAAATCTCTGATTTGGTCTATTATATTTTTTGATTTACAATAGGGCAAATCAGAGATTTGGCGGGGCTGCCAGAATGCAGAAAACTCTCGTCTAGCACTTCCCACCTATGATTTTATCACAGCATGTTGTAGCCAGTTATTTTTTCGACTGTTCCTTTTTTTCGTTTTCAATTTTTTTCATCGGTGAGTCTGTTAAATAGGGGACTTTGGCTGAAGGTACAAATTTACTTGTATTCACTAAATGAGTGTCTTGGTCATCAAAGAATATGTGTGCACCAAATGCCTTCAAAACCTTATCCTTTGAAAGTCCGCCCAAAAAGTATGCTTCATCCACGTAAACTCCCCATTTACGAAGTGTTTTTATCACTCGCATATGACTTGGCGCATTTCGGGCAGTTACAATCGCAATTCTTAATGGTGTCAGTTCAATCGTTGTTGGTAGATGTTCTTGTATTTTCGAGAGTTTAATTAATAATTTCGCAAATGGGCCTTCATTTAATGGGTCTTCTTCGTGTTCCGATTCGTACTTATGGAATGCCGCTAATCCTTCTGTTTTATTACGTAATTCAGATTCATCACTAAATATTACAGCATCAGCATCAAAAGCTATCTTGACTCGATTATCTTTTTCATCAAATGATTCTGGTGGTGCATAAAGAGTAGCAGCTGCACACGCTTTTGAATCAATTACTGTCTGTACGTCTTTCTCATCTTTGGAAAGAAATAAGTCTACATCAAAAGCATCGATATATGGTGCCAAAGGTTCTCCACCTGAAAGAGCTACCCTTGTTATTTTCAAATCATGCTTTTTCAATGAGTTTAAAATTCGAAGACCTGTTTCAGGACTATTTCGAGACATTACAATTACTTCAACAATTTCCTTATCCGCTTGATTGTTCAGCTCCAAAAGACTTTTAACTAAATAAAAGGCAGAGCCAGGCAGTAAGGGTTCGTTTTCATTTTCCAATTGGTGTTTACGATATCCTTCAATTCCTTCTTTGTCAAAGATTGCATTTTCTTCTTCTAAATTAAATAACGCTCTTGAAGAAACTCCAATCACTAATATCTCTGAAAAATCTATTGGCATAAGGTTTTTTAAATTGCCTACAACATTTGAATAGGTCACAAAATATCACCTATCCGCATTGTGGGTTTTTTAACTTTAATTTTTTATTCAAAAATGCTAACTACCTGATATCCAAATATAAATCCAAGTACAACCGCTTAAAACAACTATAAACGACTAATACAGGGTATTTCTCTATCAAATTCATCATAACACAGTTAAGCATTAACATCACTAAAGATAAACGTTTTCCTTAATATCTATGACCAACTTTCTCTTTAGCTGATTACGTTCTATATACGCTTCGACGGCTGCTCCTTTACTCAATTGGAATATTGCAAATTAAGTCCTGAGATGCGCAATGTTCCTTTTGTACAGGTACAATTTGGTCAAAGAAAATAGCCGCTCGCTTTAGTTTTTCTTCTGTTACGCCAATACCAATTGTTGTAGTTGTCTTTAAGTTCCTATTTGATTGGTGTTAAGAACCGCATAGGTGTCATAATATCACCTAGCCGCATTGTAGATTAATTGCTCAACTAGAGGATTTTTGATCCTCACAAAAACGTTTAAAGCTACCTATGAACCCATTCTTGTATTTTGGCTCAGCAAATAGACATAAGGTCTGGAAAACCCTATCTCCCATTACTTTTCGCTCAGCGATAGCCGTAGCGCACACTCAGATTTACTCCTTTGCTTTATCCTCAACCTTAACGCAGAGTTCCTTTCAGGTGACTCTGAGGGTAATTAGTAACCCAAAGCGGCATGCCATACTAGGTCGTTGCATATCGAATAGCCATCATCTTATTTTACAAGAAATTATCTCGCATATTAGGAGATAGATCATCCAATATCAAGAAAAATGTACATCTAGATAGGCTTCTCAATATTTAGCTTCTTCATTCTTGCTTCCAAAGTTGTTCGCTTAACACCTAGTCTTTTGGCCGCTCCCTTATCACCACTCACACGCCAATTTGTCTTTTCAAGAGTCTTCTTAATCAATCTCCGCTCACTCTCCTCAAGTGTGATCAACCCCTCTTTTTTTGAGGCCTTTATTAAAGGGATAGAGTCTCTCAAATCAATTTTTGTCCTTGTGCATGTGATCACCGCACGTTCTATCACGTTTTCGAGCTCACGTACATTACCTGGCCAGGAATAGGTTGATAGCGCATCCAGTGATGGCTTGCTGATAGAATCAATAGCCTTCCCAAACGCAGCTGCGTACTTGCGAAGAAAATGACCTGCGAGGAGTGGGATATCTTCAATCCGTTCTCTTAAAGGAGGGATCATTAGTGGAAACACATTCAGACGGTAATAAAGGTCTTCTCGAAAATTTCCTTTTTCAATCTCTTCCTCAAGGTTTCTGTTGGTTGCAGCAATGATGCGGACGTCCACTTTTTTTGTTTTCGCATCTCCCACACGTTCAAACTCACCTTCTTGGATTACTCGGAGCAGCTTGGGTTGGAGTTCCATTGGCATTTCGCCAATTTCATCAAGGAAAATCGTGCCGCCATCCGCAAGCTCAAATCGTCCGATTCTTTTAGCAAGGGCTCCGGTAAAAGCCCCTTTCTCATGGCCGAAGAGTTCGCTTTCAATTAATGCAGCTGGTAATGCAGCACAATTCAACTTCACCAGCGGACGCTCTTTTCTATTGCTCACATTATGCAACGCTCGAGCCACTAGTTCTTTTCCCGTTCCTGATTCACCTAAAATCAAGACAGTAGCGTTTGTAGTTGCTACCTGTTTCAATTGCCCCAAAATTTTCCGAAACTTCTTACTCTGGCTGATGATTTCCTCAAAATTGTGATCGTGCTTTATTTCCTGTTGGAGATATTTATTTTCAAGCTCTAGCCGATCCTTTAATTCCTTAAGTTCCTCAATGGCAAACACGAGACCTTCTTCGGCTCCTCTGCGTCTGGTTATGTCTTGAAAAGAAACAACCGCACCTTTTAATTCTCCGGACTCATCTCTGATCGGGGTACTGGAATATTCTACCGGGAAGCATGAACCGTCTTTTCTCCAAAAAAACTCATCTTCCACATGATGTACTTTGCCATCTTTGATTGCAGCATAAACACAACATTCCTTGATGGGAAATGGTTGACCATCTTGCCTTGAATGGTGTATGAGTTCGTGCTGTGATTTTCCAATCATTTCTTCCAGACTATAGCCTACCATTCTAACTGCTTCGGGGTTTGCAAAAGTTGTGTGGCCATTCTCATCTAAACCATAGATGCCCACACCAGCTGACTGGAGAATCAACTCGTGATGTTTTTGCAATTGATTCAATTCCGCTCTTACGGAAGTCAAGCCTTTGGTTTTTTCCTTTTCTCCTTCTGTCATGGGCTTAAATGTGCCAATATTTTGGCACAATGCCAAAATATTGGCATTAATTATTATGCCTATTTGTGTGTAATCAACTGATTATAAGATATTTATGATGTTTGGCATAGCTGTTGTAAAACAGATCAATAATATTCCTAAATAAGGGAAAAATTAACTTAACAACTAAACAGAAATAAATGAAAACGCTCAAAAACATAAAGGTAAGAAATGCCTTTGTAACACTTGTAACAGTCGCAACCTTGATGCTAATAGGAAATGATGCATTAGCCCAGACAGCAACACTTCACAAAACGGTAGAAGTAAATGGAGTAGAAATATTTTATCGAGAAGCTGGCGCAGTAGATGCTCCGGTCATCCTATTGCTTCATGGTTACCCGACTTCATCACATATGTTCCGAAACCTGATGGAGGACCTGTCAGATGATTATCGATTACTTGCTCCCGACTATCCAGGATTTGGAAGAAGTGAGCAACCGCCAATGGCTGAATTTGAATACAGCTTTGACAACATGGCCAAAATCGTAGAAGGCTTTCTCGAGGAACTTGAAGTTGAAACCTTCAGCATCTACTTGATGGACTATGGTGCTCCGATCGGTTTTCGAATTGCCGCTAAGTACCCTGAAAGAATAGAATCTTTGATTATCCAGAATGGAAATGCCTACGATGAAGGTCTTCGTGACTTTTGGATCCCAATCAAGAAATACTGGAACGACTACACGTTGGAAAATGGAAAGCCCTTGGAAGGATTTCACTTTCCAGCAGGATTGAAATGGCAATACACACATGGCGTAGAAGACACGCTAAAAATCAGCCCTGACAACTGGCACATGGACTTGCAGCATTTGACTCGCCCAGAAAACAATGAAATACAATTGGCTATGTTCTACAGCTATCGAACAAATGTGCCCCTCTATCCGGAATGGCAAGAATACTTCCGAACCTACCAGCCGCCTACGTTGATTGTGTGGGGAAAGAATGATTACATCTTTCCAGCAGAGGGTGCACATCCTTATAAGAGAGATATTAAAAATGTTGATTTCCACTTGCTAAACACGGGGCATTTTGCGCTAGAAGAAAAAGGTGAGGAAATCGCAAAGCACATCGACAAGTTTCTTAGAAAAAACAAAATTCAATAACACCATATCCGAAGCATTCGGAGAACTTAAGTCAAATGAAAACTAACTTTTTAAATACCCTAAATATGAAAAAAATAACCAGCAAAGTAACGCTCGCGATATTGGCGGGGATGCTTGTATCGACAAACTTAATTGCTCAATTACCAGATCCAGGTTTTGTAATTGACGGAACAACAGCCATCGTTATCACAGATCCACAGAATGATTTTCTAAGTCCTGATGGAGTCACATGGGGAGTAGTAGGAGAGAGTGTAACTAAGAATGGCACGGTTGATAACCTTGAAACCTTATTCAAGCTTGGGAAAGAATACGGAATCCCAGTATTTGTTTCTCCTCACTACTATTACAAGCACGATCATACATGGAAGTTTGAGGGTACATTGGAAGTACTGATGCACAACATCAACATGTTTGAAAGAGGCGACCAGCTGAAAAAAGAAGGATTCGAAGGATCTGGAGCTGATTTTCTTGACCAATACAAACAGTATATCGAGCAGGATTATGTGACTGTTTCTGGACCACACAAAATATACGGACCAGAGCAAAACGATCTTAGTCTTCAACTGAGAAAGCAGAAAATTGATAAGGTAATACTTGCAGGAATGTCAGGTAACCTTTGTGTAGAATCACATCTGAGAGAACTTCTTGAAGACGGTTTTGAAGTTGCAGTTGTGGGTGATGCAACAGCTTCTGCCATACTACCTGGTTTGGATGGCAATGCAGCTGCACAAACAAACTTCAGATTTATATCCAGCCATGTGTTCAAAACGGAGGAAATGAAAAAAGCATTCACGGATGCAAAATTGAAATAAACAGAACTCTTCTACCCCGGGGAATCCTAGGGGTAGATTTTAATTTTTTATGAAATGAAACAACAACTAAAACCTCCATTCACTTTCGAAACAGCCAAAGCCAAAGTGCAGGCTGCCGAAGACGGCTGGAATAGCAGAGATCCAGAGAGGGTTTCACTTGCTTACACCCCCGAATCCAAATGGAGAAATAGGGATAAGTTTTTTACTGGGAGAAAGGCCATCAAGAATTTTCTCTCTGATAAATGGGAGAAAGAACTTGACTACAGATTGATGAAAGAACTGTGGGCATATACAGACAATCACATCTCCGTCCGCTTCGAGTATGAATGGCGAGATGCGGACACGGGCCAATGGTTCAGAACACATGGAAATGAACATTGGGAATTTGATCAAGACGGCCTGATGCAGGTTAGAGATATGAGTGCTAATGACGTACCCATTCTCGAAAGTCAGCGGAAATACAAAAACTAAATCGAGAGAATTGTAACATCATGAGTCAAAATTTTACCAACTACGCATTTACCGATAGTGTGAAAAAAGCGCAAGAGCAATTTGGCTCAAGAGACACGTACGCAAACGTTGAAAACCGGCTCCCAGACCAGTCTCATATTTACCAAAGAGAGATGGCACACATTAGCAAGCTGGATGGTTTTTATATGGCAACCGTCAATGAAGATGGCTGGCCATATGTGCAGTTTCGGGGCGGCCCAAAAGGGTTCTTGAAAATCATTGATCAACAGACACTGGGATACGCAGACTTCAAAGGAAACATGCAATACATCAGCACAGGGAATATAAATTCCACGAAGAAAACCTCCCTGATATTGATGCACTATCCTACAAGAACAAGGTTAAAAATCTGGGCAGAGACAGAAATATTAAATCCTGAAGAACATCCTGAGTTAAAGGAAAAACTAGTTGATGATGAGTACAAAGCTAAAGTGGAGCGACTGGTGCTATTTCACATTCTAGCTTTCGACTGGAACTGTCCACAGCATATACCACAGCGGTATACGATTGAGGAATTTAAGGATGAAGTGCTACCAAACAATCCAGAGATACTGGAAGACTGTTGTCCGTAAACCTAACAGAAAAATTGAAAACCATGCGGTTCTTGCAGATGTGATATTATCTCTAACGGTGCTGTATTGAACGTAGTGTGTTCAAATGTATTACATTTTGGGTATAGCACAGATCCGAATTTTTCTATTTTGTTTTTATCTTTTCTATTTCAAAAGCCAAATTAAAAATTTGGGGGGGGGGTGTAAATAGCACTGAACTTTCGAATACCACCTAACCCCTATGTTTTGTTATCCCTTGTTGTATGCCCGTGCTTTCTTTTCAGGAGCGTTGGTCAGCCATACTCTTTGACAAGTTTTGGCTTGTGTGGTTGCCTTGAGCGACTTGGCAATGTGTATGGCTTTAAGCGTTGGCAATCATTTCTTTATTTTCTATTCTTCTTAAAATTCTCTGCTTGCTCAAAAATATCTTTATAAATTTCATCTCTTTCTACAGGCGGATATCCGTGT
>JBLIIJ010000062.1:0-23427 GCA_047635055.1 Cyclobacteriaceae bacterium
GTTTCCTTGGATGGTGATGCTTCCACTGCCTCTTTGATTAATAGGATAGCTTTTCACCTGAGTTCCTTGAAGGTCGTATATATAAAGATTTGCATCTTGGGTATTTTCTGAAATCATAAAGGACACTTCCGTCTGATCTCTAAATGGATTTGGCTTACTTAAAATCAGCTGAGTAGCATCGATAATAACATCTTCTTCTTCATTTTCCGTTCTTTTCCCTTTAGACCCATTTCCTGAAAGCTGAGCTTGTAACTCCGCTATCTGTACCTGTTGTTCTTTCATAGCTTCTACGAGAATAGGAATAATTTTGATATAGTCAATGGCATAAACATCTGTAGAATCATCATACAGTACCACCTCTGGCAACACCTCAAAAACATCCTGCGCTAGGAAACCAATCTTGTCCTTTCTGTCCTTCTCTACATAGGCATCATTTTTCAAATTTATTTTGTTTTCCTTGTCAGTATATATACCCTTCTTTAGGTCATACTTCACACCATTCAACGCTTTGATTTTATCTAAACTTTTAGAAAGAGGTCTTACATTTTCCTTTTGACGCTTATCTGAAGGTGTGGCATAAGAATAGCTAAATATTACATTGAACCCATACATGTAGTGCCCAAGCTGACTCACATTATTGCTGGTTGGCCTCATCCTCTTCGCCGGGTAATAACCAGAAGTAAACGAATCAAAAATGATAGAGCTCAGGTATTGTGAGAAATAAACATCCCCAGAAGCCGATAATTTACCAGTGGATAAATCATAAGAAGAACTAGGAATACCGCCTCCAACCGCTACATGTCCAGCAGAATTCATCTCAATTTGAGCAGATGTAACTAGGGATAAAAAAAATAATGATAAAGTGAAAAAATTTCCTCATAACTAAAAGGTTAATTGATTTGGATTAACACAATGTACCCCCCCGTTGCTTATATAAAAATTTTAATAATAGTATTTACAATTAACTCCTTAATTTATAATAATTACAAATAACAACATCTGCAACACTCTCCTCAAAGATAATGGTGCTATGACTTATGTTAAATCTTTGAAGATTGCGCGTTTCGTATTTAATAAGGTTCAAAAAATTGTTTTGTACAGTTAATAATTATAAAGGATTCAAAATATAGACTTGCCCAGATCAATAATTGATTAGAAGTAATGCTAATACGGCAATGTGCCAATATCCTTCTACCATGCATTTCATTTCCAGTGGTATCGTGCCATTATAAACACCCCGAATTCTTCATTGCTGATCGATCAAAATCATTTTTGCTATAACAACAATGTTTAATCCAAAATCGGACTATCAATACAATTACTGGTTCGTAATTAAATGTTTTAACTCGTTATACTCATTTCCAAAAAAACAGTTGTTTAACTCAATTCCATTATAAGGTATATTTAATCGCAATAATATTATCAAATTATATAGAACCAAACCAAAAGTTGTCTCTAAGCCATAATACATAGACTAAGAAAATAACGTCAAAAAGAAAGTGAATGACAAACTAAATGCATTTTACTCTTGTAATATCCCTTATTTCAAAAGTGCTTAATGCACGTAAATGACACGCTCTAGATTCCCCATTATCAGGGCTCACTTAACTTGTGAAAAGCACGACTAATGCCAAGGTATCAAAATCTGCTAACACAATTAATACGGTGTATTTGAAATGAGCATATGACGCATAATTGCTATTAACATTTATAATTAATGCGTTATCTATTTCAGCTGAAAGATGAGCAACCAATAAAGACAATTCAAGTATCTTTAGTTGATATCAGCTTGGGTGCATCGCTATGTCGCTTCCTTGAAAGGTCGTAAGGAAATAGTCATCGCTGTAGATGCCACCGATGACCCTACTCATTGACAACAGCAATTGTCAATGGTTAATAGATATTATGGCCAGATTATGTACAAGGAACTGTTTTTTCATGACGGTACTACTGGTCAGATCATTATTCCTGTACTTCGCACAGGCGATACTCACTCCAATAAGTGGTATGAGTCGATTCTTAAACGGGTAGTCAAAAGAAAGTTAGCTGCTTTAGACGATAGCTACCGTGCCAAATTACTCAGAATCTAAAAGTGATTTCCCTTCTATGCAACACCGCGAATTGCTTCGCGGTGTTTTTTTCATAGCAGTACAAACTATGTCTTCCTATTCTGGTCTATCGTATAATTGAATTTTATAGGTTGCAGGAACAATCACCGCATTGACACTTCCTGGTGAATACACAAACTGCTCGCCTTCACTTACATCAAGATTTGTTTTTTCAAATTGGAATTGACTGCCTCCTTCGATGCGGTCACCGAGTATTCTTACAAGCTCATGATGATAGGTTTCATCTCCATTCATCCATCTTTTTTCAACCCAACTGCCGTTAACAAAATCACCTTCGGTTACTTTTCCAACATAGGTTACCCCCTTCTTGGTTGATTTCTTAAAAATCACTTTAAAATTCATTCCAGAAACAAGGAATTCCCTTTCATCGGTCATAATGATTAATCCAAAAGCGGGCTTATCGGCATCTTGAATTTTCAATGATATGGTTAAGTCTCCAAGTAAGAATTCCTGATCTTGCTCCTCTTTCGTCAGGTGGATGCCTCGCATTTTGCCAGTCCCTTGATACTTCGTAATGATCGGCATGAGCTCGTTAAGTACTTCGTAAGATTTACTGTACAAAACATCGCCAGCCGCATCTTCAATTCCAAATGGCGAAAAACAAATAGCATCATGTTCTGCAAAAGCATAGAAGGCCCGAGCAGGGTCGAGGGAAGATTCGGGTACCAGCAATGGATTATCGGCACGATCATACATTGCATATATTTCTTTATAATTTGGCAAATAAATATCGGGGCAAATAATGTCGATGGAAGGTGCAGCGGCTTTGTAAATATCCATCACTCTTGACACTGGTCCGCCGTTAGGATAAACTCCCGGAAGATCTTCTTCCTTTTGTACTATCCATGCATTGACGAACATGGGTAAATCAAGTTCTTTCCTCCCAGCCTCAGCAACATAGTTCATATAAGAAGCATATTTCCAAGACATTAAGAACTCTTTCGATTGCGGGTTGTCTCCAAAGACATTCTTCCACGTTCCAGATGTTTTCAATCCTGCTTTTTCCCAGACGGATCTCACTTCTGGGTTAAGGTTTTTCTTATTCTTTTTTAAATAAGTCATTAACGCTGGAGGTACATTGTCTGAGTATTCAGCAAGTGCAAATTTATTATAGTCAATGTCTTGAAAAATGCCCACCTCATTTTCAGGTTGCATCATGATGACTGTGTTGTTCTTGTCAATTTCCTTAATTCTACGTATCAAAGCAGCAAAAGCTTTGGCATCAGCATTTCTAGTTTCGTTACTAAATACCGACAGAGTCTCTACTAATTTTCCTTCCATATTCTTGACTCTTGGAAAACGCTTAGTATCCTTTTTCACCCAAAGTGGTGCATAGCTCGACTGCCCATTTTTCCAAGAGGCAAACCAGATGATGACCAGCTTCATCTGGTTTTTTTCAGCATTAGCAATGAGGTAATCAATCATCTTATAATCAAACTTTCCCTCCTCTGGCTCAAACTGATCCCAAGAAACTGAAGCCAATACTGTATTGAGATTTAAACTTTGAAGCTTTGGCCAAACGTCCTCCATATACGCAGCAGATGAGGCGGATGAATTATGAAGCTCACCTGCAATCATAATGAATGGTTTTCCGTCAACAATAAGTTGATTGTTCTGGAGGTTTGGTAAACTCGATTGAGCAATACCCGCAATGGTAATGAGCCCAAGGATCAATCCTAAATATATTTTTTTCATATTAAGCTTGTCTTTTGAACCTATAGGGCTGTCAATATGAAAATGACATCAAAAAAGTCTTGAAATTACGAACGATATTTTATTGCACCGCTCCTTACGAAATTCTTTAAACAGGATTAAAGGCTACTGAAAATTAGCGTGAAATTGAAACAAAAAGATCGATAGAAAGAAATTGATCAGATCTTGTGAAGTTCAACACTTTACATAACCCGAATAATTGGGGAGATGATTATTGAGAAAGCTTAGAGGCTGATTTACTTCATCATTAATTTGAAGCTGACAGTCCTTCTTAGCTCAAATTTGGGCTATTCTAGTTCTGAATTTATCTATGGATAAGCCTAATAATCAATTTCTTGCAACAACTCGATAATTTTTATCATGAATAAACCGGGGTAAGTATGTCTTGATCATACAACTTCGAACATTAACTAAATTAAGTTGAAGAATAGTGCTTTTATGGCAAAAAGAGGAAGCCTTGAGGTTATCTCTACACCTCAATCAATGATGTATCCATTGAATTCCGCATCCAAAATTCGATATCCATCATTTTGATATGGAAAAAAAGCATCTCCGGAAAAAGATCGAAAAATATTGATCCTACGTTTTGCTCTTACGATGTTCTGAGAAGCACCACTGTCGTTTTCATCGTTAAATCCGGCTTCATTTATAACAATGACAATGTTCCCTTCAAGAAAGGCAATCATGTCATTTGCATTTACATATTGCCATGAATCGTTAGTTAGCTTAACCTTGTTCATGTCATTTTCATAACCAATCAACTGCAAATATCCGTGGAATGGCATATTGCCAGAGTTTCCTTCAAAACTCATTCGGTAAAGCAGCCGTCCAGCATTGGTTTCATCATTAACATAGTATAATCTAGTTTCTTCAAAGTCATTTACTGTGAAATCATACTTCTTAGATACAACACCATCCGCTAAATCGATAAGCGATATACTCAATTGTGCATGAATCTCACTCCTTATATCACTTTCGCTTTCTCCGCAAGAGAACAAGCCAATAAGTATGAAAAAAACTAAAACGTTTATCTGATTTGAAAACATATATCCAATTTACTCAGAAAATGATTCAATCAATAGCGTAAGAGCTTCTGATACTTTCTCATCGGAGAGATAAGCCTTTCCTACTCTATTTTCGCCAGCCTGTTCTATTGCTAGTATTGTTGGGCCTATGTTGATATCAAAAGGATCCCAATTTGGTGAGACGCTAAATCCATCTGGTAAATCTCTCATTCTCACATTATCGGGTAATCCGAGGTACTCATGATAATATCCCATATTCACAAATTCTCTGAGTGCGGTCATTGATTGATCGTAAGTAAAAGCAAGTCCGAGAGCCGCTCCGTAAGGCGCTGGAGATATTTGCAATACGCTACCGTTTGTCAAACGAGTCAAACCTCCTTGATTACTGATATATTTATTCCAACTGAGGAAACCATCCGAGGCAAAATCGCCAACTGTAGAGCAGGCAGTCAGTCCCATCACAGGAATTCCGAACTTCTCTTGACACGACGAAGCATCGATCTCAAAAGCTGCCGTTGCGTTGCTTTTATAGGGCTCCATAGCTCCCGTCCATAGCTGTAGCCAGTTGTAAGTGAACCCTGCACCAAACCAACTTGGATAAAATCCATCTTGCTTTTTCCTGATAATTGCATCAAAAATGTTAGCCTTTAATTTCCCAGAGGCCACTGCTTCCAAATAGACAATTTCTGTCTCTTCTGAAAAGGCCAAAGCCCATCGGTAATCGTTCATCACGCCTGTATTCCCATCGAAACCCATGGCGATTTTATCGTCTTCTGCTAGGGCGACATTCCATTCAGCTCTTGCTAAAAGTTCTTCAGCCATTGCTACGATTTCCATATCATTTGAATAAAACTGTTTTGCTACACGAATACCAGACGCACACATTGCCCAATCAATCGTGCTTATATCTGGCCATGCATAAGTTCCATCAGGTTTAAAATAATGATGAGGAAATCCATGCCATCCACCCGAGCCATCAAACCAATTCTGATCTATTTGCCATTTGAGCATCGATTTAACCCGAATTTTAGCTTCGTTCTGCGTGATATATCCTTCCTCACCCGCAATGATGAAAATGGGATAAGCATAGCCGAGCCCTGAAAGAGATATTTTATCTGAATCAGTATTTGACTCTAGCACAAACCCTTGATCACCAGAGTACTGCACATAGTTGTAATCAAAGAAATTGAAGGAGGAGCGTTTTAGCCAGCTAAGAAAATCAGCATCAGAAGTTGGAGGTGAAAATGACTGTGTATTATTCGTTGTTAGGTACACATCATCAATACCAAACTTTGTATTATTACTTGTGTTTTTCGAAAAGAAGATGACCTCTTTCGCTTTGTCAGCCTCAAATGATAACGAGTAAGTCTTTATTTTCAATTCGGTCAAATCAAAAATTTCAGTGGCAATGATTCCTTCGTTTTCATCCAAAACCCATACAGTGATCTCCGCATCAGCGTACCCTAAAGCATTAAAACTAATACCGGTAACCTTGTCAGACAATTCTTTCGGTAAATAAGGTTTGCTTAAGGAAGGCTTAAAGAAATTCATTCTTATTCCAAATGAACCTTCCGCACCATCTGCCAGACATTCCATGTATGGATTTTTCTCAAACTCACCAATCCTAAGTATACTCCATGTTTGCCCCGCTTTGAATGGTTCCATTTTCGTGTTGAACTCTGTCCAAGACTTCTTTCGTTGGTCTGCAGTGTATAGCGGTATGCCAAGATTATACTTGGACGAATCTACTAAGGACTGCATGATGGTCACTATCACAGTCGTATCTGGAGGAATATCTTTCGGCTCAATTTTCGTGTCCTTACAACCTGTCAGATGTAGTACTGTGAGGATAAAAAGAATTTTGGTGAAATGTATAAATGTCATCATTGCTTTTTCTTGAAAATGGAATATGAAGGAAATTTTCACAAGTGATCTATCCAGTTAGTATCCTGCATTTTGTAACCAGTTCGTCTTATTTATTTCTTCCAAAGGAATGGGGAATAGATAATGACTCTGTGGATAACTTCTCTTCTGCTGAATGAAGTAGCGGTATGATTTAATATTCGTGATCTCATCTTTGGTTACTTCTAATCCAATGGCATCTTTGGCAAAATCAGTCTCAGCATCCAACCATCTTCGAGCATCGTACCACCGATTGCCTTCAAAGGCCAACTCTATTTTCCGCTCATGTTTGATTTTGTTCAAAAGGTCAGCGCCTGATTGTGATGATTGGATTGGAGGCATGTTTACACCAGATCTACTTCTTACCCTATTCACATATTCCGCTGCAGTGCCCATGTTTCCTAAATGAAATTGTGCCTCAGCGTACGTTAAATAAAATTCCGCCAGTCGCATATATACATAAGGCGTTATTCCTGAAATACCTTCGCCAGGTTCCCAATTCAGATCTAACCCTTTACGAATCGTATGATCGATCAATGCTCCATTCCACCAACTCTCTACATCTTCACATCGACTGTCTGCACCACAATCCCAAAATTCTACTTCACGATTATTGATATTAGAGCCGTCAAAAACAATAGAATATCCTAGCCGAGGATCTCTATTGGCATATGGATTATTTGGATCATAAGTAGCACTGCTCGTATTTAGAATTGGTGACAAATTAGTTTCCTCTCCCGTATATCCTAGGACAGGAATTTGACCATCTAATGTTTCATATTCATCAACAAGATTCATTAAGGGGTTATCACTCGACCAACCATCATTGCCATTGGGCAATCGCCATTCTTCAATATTGTGACCTCCAGTTGGCACATAGTAGCCCTGAATAAATTCTAAGGAAGGTCCCCGTATACCAATAAACTGTTTTACAAAAATCAACTCAGGATCACTGACATTTAAGAACATGCCTTCATAATCTGATGACAGAGAATAAGCGTTCAGCGCAAATAATGCCTCACACGCTTCGGCAACTCTTTGCCACTGCGTAGCATCACTATTTCCAAATAAAGGGCTTGCCCCATACAATAAAGTACGAGCTCTTAGAGCAAGCGCAGCTCCCTTCGTTACTCTACCAAAATCACCATCAATATGAGTGATGGGTAGTGATATGGCCGCTTGTGACATTTCTGTGTCTATAAAATCGACTATGGTTTGAACTGGTGTTCTTTCTAGTACTTGGCCAGCGGTGGCGATATCTATTGTACTTTCAAGAAGTGGCACTTCTCCATATCTTGAGAATAGCTCAGTGTAAAACCATGCGCGTAAAAACCTCACCTCTGCGATCAACTGCGCTGTTCGTTCAGTATCCCCTATTTCAGGATTTACATTTTCTAAGAATATATTGAGATTCCTTATGGATGTATACGCTTGAAACCAGAACCCTCCGAAAAGGTGCATATTCGTTGGTGTGACCTCCCCTTGCGTGTATTTATTAGTCAATCTTGAGCCTTGATGAATCTGATAAGCTTCATCAGTCAAGGTCGTCGTTCTTAAGCCTCCCGCCCATTGTACATAGCCGTGAGGCACTTCTTCATAGCGTGCATTTACATACAATTCCATCAAAGCAGGATCTTTCCATACTGCTGCATCAGATACAGCATCTAAAGGCTGCACATCGAGAATTTCCGTACAAGACTGACCCAGAACGAAAATCGCGATAATAAATATTTTTAGATATTTCATTTTCCTAGGGGTTAAAATGTGACGGATAGACCAGTAGTGAACATACGCTGCTGTGGATAATACCAGCCGGTATCCGATCTACTTTCTGGATCGTAAAGCTTGACTGAGTCGAAAATAAAGCCAAGGTTAAATGCACTAACAAATAATCTGACATTCGATATATGGAGTTTATCTGTTATTTCTGGAGGCAAAGTGTAAGCCAATTCAACATTTTTGATTCTTAGAAAATTGTTTTTCTTCACCCAAATGGTTGAGACATTCTGAATAGTACTACTGGACATATCCCAAGCAGCTGGACTCTCCGCATTGGGTGTTTCCTCCTCTGATATCCATCTGTTATCAAAATACCAATCATCTTGATTTATATCCCAAGGACGATAAATAGTACTCGCTCCGTCTTGTCCTTGAAAAAAAGCATTTAACTCTAACCCCTTCCAGCTTACGCCAAGATTAATCCCATATACAATCCGAGGTGTAGGACCTTCGGGCAGTAACACTCTGTCTTCAGCATTGATTAGACCATCATCGTTCACATCTACAAATCGAACGTCTCCTGGCTTAGCGTCTGGAAAATGTGGTGAGCCGTCAATCTCTTCTTGATTTTGATAAAGTCCGTCAGCCTCATATACAAGCAGATAATCAATAGGACTACCTTCTACCCGCTGATGAGACGGTACAAATGGCGATTCGTCAATAAAAACAATCTCATTCTTCGCATAAGTAAATTGACCACCGATACGGTATTGAAAATCTTTGGATAATTTTTTTCGATGCAAAGCAGAAAACTCAATCCCCTTATTTTTCGTCTTTCCGATATTTTCGTTTGGCAATTGAATCCCTGAGTAAATAGGCACAGAAGCATTTCTTGTTGCTAGGATATCAGATCGCTCTTCGTAAAATGCATCTATGGTTAAATCCAAGAGACCTTGAGACATGGAAATATCCAACCCTATGTTCGTCTTCCGCGCAGTTTCCCACGTAATACTGGGATTAGGGACTGTATTTGGCGTAACTCCAGTAGAAAGCTTTGGTACACTGCCAAAGACAGCACCCTCACCGATATCATACAATTGAAGATATTGAAATGCGGCAATTTCACCGTTTCTATTGGTGACACGATCATTACCTACTAGCCCCCAAGACCCTCTCAACTTAAACTCTTCTATAAAATTACTATTCCAAAACTGCTCCTCTGAGATTCTCCAACCTGCGGACAAACCAGGGAAAGTTCCAAAACGGGTATTTGTCGGGAAATTTTGTGATGCATCTCTACGAATGGAAAACTCCAGCATGTACTTTCCCGCATATTCGTAATTCAACCTTCCAAAATAATTAACCCTTGCTGACTGCAAGCCCTTACCATCATTGTTCTGGTTGGCATTGGATCCAGTAAAAAGAAATGGCAATTCTGCCGACACCAAATTAATTCTTGACGCTGAGATGTATTGCCCTTCTACCTGATTTTGTTCGTAAGCAGCAAATGCATTAATCGAGTGTGCGCCAAAGTTGTTAGCATAGTTAATTCGGCCATGATAAGTCTGACTCAGCTCTTCATCGAATTGCTGAAATAAGGTAACTCCACCAGTTTCATCCCGAAGATTATCATACACTCCATCAGCGTTCAGGAAGTAGTTGTCATATGGTTTTTGTACCTCTTCCCTCGTTCGGTTAATGATATCTATTGCCGCAAACCCCTCCAGAGACAAACCTTTTATTAGGTTATCAAGAGACAATTTAGCACTTAACTTATTATTGAAAACTTGGCGCTTAGCATTGGCATTACCATTCAAGCCATTGATACTTGGCAATATATTTCCCTTACTCGTTTTTCTCAGTAGCCCGTTTTCATAATAAGGGCTCTCAAAAGGTGCCATAGTATAAATACCTCTGATGGCATCTTCCGTTGCATCCTGATCTTTTCGACCAGTACTATTTTCAAATCTACCAGCCAAATCCAGTCCTATTTCCAAAAAAGAAGTCGCGGTGATATCTATATTTGATCTAAGGTTATTCTGACTAAATCCAAAGGCATCACCTTTGTATATGGCGTCTTGATATAAGTGTTGGCCAGACACATAATATTTAAAATTTTCAGAACCTCCAGAGACACTCAAGCTGTGCTGATACTGCGGACTCCATTGATCAGTCGTAGCTTCCCACCAGTCAGTATCTCCCCATACATTCGGGTCATTTTCCCCATTTTCATAATCCTCAATGACGTTTTGATATATCTGCGGGCGATCATTTCTTTCATTTTGCTCGTCGATCCATGTGAGATATTGCACCGAATTCATCAGGTGTTGTCTTCTCGCTGGTTGTGTGTAGGAAAGAGAGTTGTTGTAATTAAATTTTGGCTTTCCCTTCGTTCCTCTTTTGGTTGTCACCAAAATAACGCCGTTAGCTGCTTGAGCTCCGTATATAGCTGCTGAAGCATCCTTTAACACCGAAATACTCTCAATATCATCTGGATTTAGTCTTTCAAAAGTGCCTCTATTGGCCACTCCATCTATGACGAAAAGTGGAGAAGCGTCTCCGGTCGTGGATTTCCCTCTTATGAAGATTTCCATGTTCTCTTGGCCTGGCTGACCTCCTCGTGCATTGATAACCAAGCCGGGTAGTCGACCGGCAAGATTATTGGCCACATTGGCGGTTCTCGTTTGCATTAGTTCCTTACTATCAATTTTCGCAACTGCGCCTGTAATAGATTCCTTTTTCTGCGTACCATAACCCACAACAACGACTTCTTCCAAGGCCTCCAAATCAAGAATCATTCTTATAACCAGTGACGTCTCTTTATCGCTGACATTTATTTCTTGCGTCGCATATCCCACAAAGGAAGTGATGAGCACTTGAGGGCCGTCAGGAATTTCCAGGCTAAACGAGCCGTCTACATCTGTGATCGTTCCTGTGCTTGTGCCTTGAAGGAGCAACGTGGCACCCGGTAACCCTTCGCCATTTTCATCCAGCACTTTTCCTTGAATGGTTCGTGATTGTTCCTCTATTATTGGAGCAATTGTCTTACTTCCTCTTAATACATTTACCGTATTACCAATGCGTTTAAACCTGAGGTTTGCATCTTTTGAAACGACTAACAGAACATGGTAAACATTGCTATTTCGTTCAGTACTGAGTGATATATTTTGGATGAGCGCCTGTTTGATATCATTCTTGTGATAGGAAAAAAACAAGTCAGTCTGACCCTCAATTATTTTAAATATTTCCTGAACTGAATATTCTCCTTGGATAGGTGGGTTGATGTCGCTCAACGCTAATGACTGTCCAGAAGATGAACTTGCTAAGGCTCCAAAAAGTAAAATGAAATGAAAAAAAGCAAATCTCATCAGGCATAGTAGTATCCGTCGTGAGTTTAATATAACCATTTTTTATGTTGTTTAAAGGTTGTAGTTGGTGGGATGCTAAAAAACTATATCCACCGAATCGCCCGATATTTTGTGCTCGAATTCCCGTATGGCGTTTAGGTTGAGTAATACATTTTTCAATGTTTCATTATTAAACTGACCAGTATAAGACCAATCAATATCCACCGGACGATTAGTTACCGATACATGCACACCATACCACCTTTCAAGGCGAGAAATCACCTCATCAAAAGATGCTCCATCAAATATCAACTTGCCACTCGTCCAACCGAATACTTTCAACTCATCGAAAGGCTCAACCAAAATTTCGTCATCATTGAGGCCGATATTGGCCTGCTGTCCTGGGGTAAGTATAGTATCAACATTCGTAGCAAGTTTTGTTACTCTGACACTTCCTTCAAGTAAAGCCACCGTATTATTTTGATTAGCGTTGATGTTAAATTTGGTTCCTAGTACCTCCACTAAAAAATTATTAGCGCTAACACGAAAAGGTCTTTGACTGTCATGAACCACCTCAAAATAAGCTTCTCCTGTTAAAGTAATATCTCGGCTATCGTCAGTAAACTCACTTGGATATTCTATGCTACTACCAGCATTCAAATAAACTTTCGAACCATCACTCAACATTAGCTGACTTCTTACTCCATGGGGGTTTTCTTTAATGATCGTTGAGATCGCTACAATATCGTCTGATCCATTTTCAAAGCCATTGTTCGTATAGAGATAGCTCAACATACCCAATCCGAAAACTAAAAATAGAATGGCAGCTATTCGAGCCCAATATGGCAATGAAAGCGTTCTTACAGATCGTCTGGTATTCCAATCGTTCGTCTCCAATTTGATCTGATGAAGAATATTTTCTTTTATTTCTAAATCTGAATCAAACTCGCCAAACCTAATATTCAAGGCTACACTCTTGGCTTGTAACAATACTAAGCGTTTGTCTGGATTCAATTCCATCCATTCTGCCCAATAGTTATCCAACGCTGGTGTTGGGTTTACCACCCAGCTACGAAAGTCTTCATTGACTAGGAAGTCTTCAATATGGTTTAGCGAGTTTGTCATTTAAATGTTTCTTAAGAAATAATGATAGGTTATTACGCTATGAGTAAAAAACTGAAATTTCGCTTACTCATCTTTTTCTTTTAACGATATTTCATCAATCCAAACATTCAATTCAGATCCCGCAAAAGAAGCAAAGTGCTTGAAGAAAGGGCCTGCATTATCAGCAGTACCATCTGCATATCCATCATCACCAAAAGTAGTTAAGTCTGCTGTTGTAAATTCATAAGTGAATTTCTTCCAGTCTGTTGTTACCATAATATCATTAACCCCTTCTTCACCACTCCAAAATGGCGTATACCAACTTTCCTTAGGCTCATCGTTTTTTACATTCAAAAAGGTTGCTTCAGATAAGGTGAAAGACTCACTTCCTTTTAGATAAAAACTATACTCATAAGTAGTGTTTGACTCAAGGGAAACAAGAAATTCTGGACCATTTTCATGAGGTCTTAACTGAAACTCACCAAAACCTGATTGAGCTGTCATTTTTAGTGACTGGGAAGTTCCGTTTGCCCCATCTGCGGTTTCAATAGCCACTGATGTTGTTCCATCATTGGGTGTCCAAGAAAACCACTTACTTAATGCGTCTATTTCAGAGTCTTTGTCTTCTAAGCCAAAAACCGTTCTATTGAGCAATTCTATAGTACCCACTTGTAAGTCCAACGTATCAGCATCAGTAGCTTCATCCGCTGATCTGGTAATTGTAAGAATTACACGAACCTGACCTACTTGCTCTGACCATGTAACAGCTGCCACAGAATCTGAAGCTGATGCAGGTCCTTCTTCAAAAGTCCATTGTCTACTATCAGGATTTCCTGTGCTATTGTCTGCAAACGAAACCAATTGATTTGCTTTGATTCTGCGACCATCTATGGAATTTGCATCGCTTATAAAGGCAATCGCCGATACATCAATCTTGGCTCTGAGGTTGCCAAATACAGGATCGGTAATTTCCGGATCATCGTCACCACAGCTTGTCATTAACATCGATGCACTCATCAGTGCAACTAAAAATAAAATTGAATGTAATTTTCTTTTCATCATCTTTAAATATTTTTTGTGCTACAGTGGGATAGGGCGGCAGTATCTGAAATGACATCACATTATTTTATAAAAAAGAAATAAACTCCCCTTCTTTGTTAACTATTACTGGTATCCAAGGAAAGATTTTTTAAGATTAACTTCAGGCCAAAACACCCTTTTATTCCCTAAAGGAAAGGGTGCATTAAATAATCACCCTTTAGGGTGGGGACGGTACGCCGCACGGTAGTTTTTACGAAAAAAAACTCCTTCCTTGGATCATTTAAATTCACTTTTTTCAACAAATTGAGATTTAGTCGAATGTCAGTAGTTAACCATAGCCTTTTGAGCACACAATAATATCGATCTTAGATTTCTCCTGATGACTGGGGAAACCATGAAGAATATCGAACTTTGAACTGATGCCCTTTAAAGAATTGAACTTATGATAATGTGGTTAAATTATTTTCTTCACTCCGAAGAAGGCTAAATAAGAAGGCAGTTAAAAGCAAAGTATGAGTCATCCCCTTTCTTAGAGACTTCAAGGCTTTGTATAACAAGTTTCGAACCGACTTCACATTATCAAAGCCGAGTACTTCTTGAATTTCCGTGTAACTCAAGTTCTCGTAATAAAAATGATAAATGATTTCACGATATTTTGGAGACAATTCTTGAATCGCTGATTGAAGTTTTTGCAAGTCCTCTTTCTCTAGGTCATTGGTAATTATTTCATCCTCGACGGATACCGTAATTTCAAAACTTTTACTGATATCAAAGTCCTGATTTTTCAACTCTTTATCCCTCAGACGAATAATTTTTCTTCTAAAAGCATTGTACAAATAAGGCAGAATACTGTCTGTTGGGGAAAGAAACGAGCTACGTCTTCTCAACTCTATAAATAGTTCTTGTATTGCATCTTCTACTATAGCAGTATGAGGAGTAAACTGTCGACCATAATTGTACAATCGATCGAAGTACTTTTGATAAATAAAATCAAATGCCGCGTCATTTCCGGAACGAAACGAATCCCAGAGTTCTCCTTCGGAACGATCCTCCATTGACTCATGATCCATTCTATTCATCATTTATTTTTGGTCATATCAAGTAATCAACAAGCAATAGTATAATAGTTATCAACACACTAGTGGTGTCAATAAACTCATTTTCCAAGTAGCTAATCTTTTATTAAAATCAAGAATGATCATCGAATGGTGAGTTCGTCAAATCAATAACCATCTGAAGATTTTAGTATTGATGACTCTTGAATGAATAAATCAAACATCTACTCATAGAGACGCTAAATCTTCCATCGATTACAATACTATAGAAATTTCATAATAATCACTGCGTACCCTTCTCATTCTAATAATTATTATACGTATTCAGACTGCTTGTTTATGGAATTATCAAAAGACATGATGTCATTTCGGATAATGCTGTCCTAGTATACCAAAACCTAAACAACTATGAAAAAACTTTCTTCGCAAAAGTATCTGCAGTTGATACTTACTTTTTCAATGATTTTTCTATTGTGTTTTGTTACAATAGGACAAACATCATTCTATAACGACGCTGTAAGCAGTGGTACAATATGGCATAGCAATGGAGCAGAGATTGCTAACCCACTTAACAACAGCGAAAATTCATCTTCCACAGTAATCGCCAACGCTGGTGCAGGTGGTTGGGAAGAGACACAGGTATTTCCAGACACTTACACAATTAATAGCGGAGATAAACTCTATATCTCTTTTTACAACCCAAATGGCGCAAGTGGTTGGCAACTAAAAATGTCGCTATCTACGACTGGTGAAAATGCGTACATCGGTGATTATAATCATGACGCTGGTGCAGGAAGTACATGGGTAGAAAGCGTGATTGACCTCTCGTCTTACGATGGTGAGAATTTGTCAAAAATCACCATATATCCAGCTGCCGGTGAAGCCATAGTGATTTATTACGATAACATCTTCATAGAGTCAAACTCGTCTAATACTTCCCAAACTTCAATTTATGAAGACGCAGTAAGCAGTGGAACTATCTGGCATAGCAATGGAGCAGAGATTGCAAATCCATTAAGCAATAGTGATAACTCATCTTCCATAGTAATCGCCAGTAATGGAGCAGGTGGTTGGGAAGAGACACAGATATTTCCAGACACTTACACAATTAGCACCGGAGATAAACTCTACATCTCTTTTTACAACCCAAACGGAGCAAGTGGTTGGCAATTGAAAATGTCGCTATCTACGACTGGAGAAAATGCATACATCGGCGATTATAATCATGACGCTGGTGCAGGAAGTACATGGGCAGAGAGCGTGATTGACCTCTCGTCTTACGTGGGCGAGGATTTATCAAAAATTACTATTTATCCAGCCGCAGGAGAAGCGAAATCTGTCAATTATGACAACATCTATATTCAGCCAACTACAGCAACATCAAGTAGTGAACTATTCACTGAAACAGCTGCTGCCGGCTTATGGCATAGTGATGGTAATACTATTGGTAATCCAATTGCAGATGCGATTAACTATTCGTCGACTTCTATCATCAACAATGGCACATCTGGCTGGAGAGACACTCAGTGGTTTCCTGGGTACACCATTCAAGCCTCAGATCGCTTTTACATTTCGTTTTACAATCCCAACAGTGCTTCTCAATGGCAACTAAGAATGGACTTAAGCACAACCGGAGCTTTCACGCAAATCAATGGTCAGGACTATAATCATCATAGCAGCGCGGTTTCTGGTTGGGTGGAAGTAAGTGTTGACCTAAGTGCTTACAATGGAGAGGAAATAACTAAAATCCAACTTTATTCATCAGCAGGAGAAGCTAAATCCATCTACTTCGATAATGTTTATTTCAACACTGCATCTCAGCAATCAAATAACTGGTTAGGAACGAGTTCAACAGATTGGTCGACTGTAGGGAATTGGGAAGGCAGTTTTGTTCCTATGTCTTTGAGTAATGTAACGATCAATACAGGTTCAAACTCCCCTCAAATTTCGGGAGATGTATCTTTAAATAACCTTAACCTAGGTGCTGATCTCACTGTAAACTCAGGTAGTCTGACTATCAATGGAGACATGAGCGGAAATGGAAACCTGACAGTTGCATCAGGCGCCTCACTCCTTACCATGGATGGCAAAACGACCAATGAGGTCACCATCAAGCAAAACACCAGATATGCTGACGGAAAATACAGCTTTGTAGGCTCACCCGTTGCTCAAAAAAGCAGTATCACAGGAGCTGATCTTGGATCAACAACCTATACCTATGATGAAACGAAAGCTTATAACGCGCAAGGAGGTGACCGATGGGTCGATGCATCTTCAACGGAGCTGAAACCGGGTATTGGCTATGCACAAGCCTTTCAAAATGAATTGGTTTTTGAGGGCTTTCCTAATGATGGATCAATTACCGTATCTGGTTTAAGCTATACGGCTGGAACAACTAATGAGCAAGGTTGGAACTTGCTCAGCAATCCTTATCCTGCCGCTATTGATGTTACCAAATTTCTGGCTGCTAACACAAGCAATATTGACAATGCCGTTTACTTATGGGATGATGGCGGTTCTGAAAATGGAGCTGCAAGCAATGCTGATTATCTATCTGTTAATACGATTGGATCAACTTCGGGAAATAATGGAGGATCATTTAATGGTTATATCAGCTCCATGCAGGGCTTCTTCGTTAAGCTTTCGTCTGTCGGCACATCATCGGTGGTTTTCAATGAAGACATGAGAGCCACTGGTAATAATGCGGATGCTAACTTCTTCAGAAAAGATGTAGAACAACCAACAACCATCAAATTGGTGCTAAAATCTTCCGACGGTTCTTACAATGAACTGCTCATTGGCTTACTTGAAGATGCGACTGTTGGTGTTGACAAACAATACGATGCTTCGAAGTTTATAAGCCATTCAAATCTTCAATTCTATAGTTACATCAATGATAGCAAATACACCATTCAAGGACTACCATTCCTCGAAGGAGTTTCAACTACTTTGGGCTATGATTTGGGTAAGGCTTCTGATCTTGAAATATCCATCCAAGAAATGACTGGTGTAGAAAATGGAATGGCCTTTTTTCTTACTGATAAAGTCACAAATGAAGTCTACGATTTAAATAAAACCTCTTCTTTGAATTTTTCAAGTGTCGCAGGTTCTGATCAGAATAGGTTTGTATTGACTTATGGTGTTTCTTCAGCTATTTTATCCACAAGTCTTGAAATCAAAAAGCCAATGTATAGATTTCAAGAAGGTGTACTTACCGTGAGTTTTGCAGAAGAATTATCCATTATGGGGTACTCCGTTTATGATTTATCAGGAAAAAGATTGACCGAAAATCAAGAGAAGCAAAGTCTTTCTGAACTAAATCTTACTATCCCTCATACTGGTATTAATATCGTGAAAATCGTCACTGAAAAAGGCACTTTCACCAAAAAATTCATTTTTAAATAATCAACCTAGATCATGAAAAAACTTCAAATAATAAGCACTCTTTTCCTCGTCCTATTTGCAGTAATACCTGCCTTAGCACAAGGAGCTCCTCCAGCAACACCTATTGACGGTGGATTATCATTGCTGCTTGCTGCTGGTGGTGCGTACGGAATTAAGAAAATTAGAGATAGCAGAAAGTAAAAACCTGCGCAAACAAAAAATGAGCTGTCTCTTATAGAGGCAGCTCATTTTTTATTTGTAACTATCGACTTTGACGTACTAAAACCTTTCGATATCAGCTCCAAGCGCATTAAGTCGCTTGTCAATGAACTGATAACCTCGATCAATCTGCTCTACATTATGGATAGTACTTACACCATCAGCCGAAAGCGCTGCTATTAAAAGAGAAACACCTGCTCTAATATCAGGAGAGGTCATATTGATAGCTCTTAAATTAACTACTCTATCAAGTCCTATGACAGTTGCTCTATGTGGATCACAAAGAATGATTTGCGCGCCCATGTCTATGAGTTTATCTACAAAGAACAATCTGGATTCAAACATTTTTTGATGTATCAAAACAGTACCTCTTGCCTGAGTCGCAGTAACTAGAATAATACTCAGCAAATCTGGCGTAAATCCTGGCCAAATAGCATCGGCTACCGTCAATATAGAACCATCGATGAAGGTGTCAATCTCATAAAATTCCTGTGCAGGAACATGAATATCATCACCCCGAAAATCAATTTGGATACCCAGCCTACGAAAAGTATCTGGAATAATTCCCAGCATATCAATTCGTGCATTTTTAATAGTGATTTCTGATTGAGTCATGGCAGCTAAACCAATAAAACTTCCAATCTCGATCATATCTGGAAGCATTTCATGCTCCGTGCCTCCTAAGGCTTCTACCCCTTCGATATGTAATAAATTACTTCCAATGCCTTCAATCTTTGCGCCCATTCTTACGAGCATTTTACAAAGTTGTTGGAGATATGGCTCGCATGCAGCGTTATAAATAGATGTCTTGCCTTTTGCCAAAACTGCAGCCATGACGATGTTGGCTGTTCCTGTGACAGAAGCCTCATCTAAGTGCATAAAAGCTCCTTTTAGCTCTGAGCCATCTACCGTATAAAAACTTGTTTTAGCATCGTAATTAAACTTTGCACCAAGCTTTTGGAAACCAACAAAATGTGTATCAAGTCTTCTTCTACCAATTTTATCGCCCCCTGGCTTTGGCATTTTCCCTTTGCCAAATCGTGCCAATAAAGGACCCAAAAGCATAATTGAGCCCCTTAAGGCGGATGCCTTTAACTTGAATTCTTCGGTATCAAGAAAATCTAAATTTATGTGCTTAGCTGTAAAGCGATATGCTTCTTCCCCAGTTTTTTCAATTTGCACACCAAAGTCAGCAAGCAACTCAATCAACATCATCACATCTCTAATGTTCGGAATCTTACGAATGTGTACTGGCTGATCTGTTAATAGTACTGCGGAAATAATTTGTAGTGCTTCGTTTTTAGCACCCTGTGGCGTAATTTCACCTTTCAGCTTAGCGCCACCTTTGACCCGAAATGAACCCATTAATTTTGTTTTCTGCGCTTATTAGAATAGTTTTTCTTTGCACCACCCTTATTATTCGACGGGTTACTTCTGCGGTTATTAGTTTTATTGTTGTCGTAACTTCTAGTTGATTTTTCAGAATCAAAAAGACTAAACTCATTTACTTTTTCAATTTCAATATCTAACTGATTTTCAGATAATTGACGGATATTTTTAAGAATTTGTGTATCCTCAATAACTTCATTATTCCAAGTCTGAAAAAATGTTTTCATCAACTTCCCTATAGCCACGACAGCACCTTCTTTTTCAGCAGGGTCTTCAAGAGCAATGGCATCTTTGATCAGTTGTTCTACATTTTTACCGTAGTGCTTGTACCTAATTCTGTTTAATTTATATTTTACTCTATCCGGCTTTCTATCAAGGATTGTTGATTCAGGAATAGCAAACGGGCTTTTTACATCTAAGTCAAACTTAGAGATAATGAATAAATCATCCCATACTTTTTGCGTGTACTCGTTTGCATCTTTACTAAACTCAGGGTTGATTGATTTCATTAACTCAACCAATACTGAAGCATACTTGTCGCGCTTCTCCTTATCGTCCGTATTCTTTATATGTTGGACAAGATTCTGCACATTTCTACCGTATTCCTTTAGGGTAATATGTTCTCTTTCCGTATTGTATTCTAAACTCATACCTCAAATTTGTCTAAAAAAAACCAAAGCATTGGATTTACCAACTGCTTTTAAAGTGAAAATGTCAGTCATTTAATAAATAACTGGCATTTCTTATTGATTATGCCATCCTTTCATGTAGCTAATTGAAATATCCTCAGCTAATAATTGGAATATATTAGCATTAACGATGACGCTCATTCATTAAATCTTCAATCTCCTCTGCGTGAATTGGAATATTTCCCATGAGGTTTTTTTGACCCGTTTTAGTGACAACAATGTCATCTTCTAATCGGATACCAATCCCTTCTTCTCTGATATAAATTCCTGGCTCAACAGTAAAAACCATTCCCACTTCAATTTTACGGTACACCGAACCAACATCATGTACATCAAGTCCTAAATGGTGAGAAGTACCGTGCATAAAATATTTTTTATAAGCTGGCCAATCAGGATTTTGATTTTTGATATCTGTTCTGTCAATAAGACCAAGCTCTACAAGTTCCTCCTGCATCAACAACCCTACTTCCTTATGGTATTCTGGAATGACAGTTCCAGGCCTGAGCATTTCAGTCGCTCTTGTTTTAACTCTCAACACCGCATTATAGATAGCCTTTTGTCGTTTAGTGAACTTACCGCTTACTGGGATTGTGCGGGTCATGTCGGCATTGTAATTCGCGTACTCAGCGCCCACATCCATAAGTAAAAGATCTCCGTCTCTCAATTGCTGATTATTCTCTATATAATGTAGCACGCAAGCATTAGCACCGCCAGCGATTATTGGTGCGTAAGCAAACCCTCGAGATCTATTAGAAAGAAAAACATGGGCATATTCAGCTTCTACTTCATATTCCCACACTCCCGGTGCAGTTGCTTCGAGAATTCTTCGAAACCCTTGATCAGTAATATGGCAGGCATGTTCGAGTAATTTGATTTCGATATCCGATTTGATCATTCTCAGATCGTAAATAATCGGGGTAAGTCTCTGATAATTATAAAGCGGAAAAGCTTCCTTACATTTTTTAATAAACCGATCATTCGACGTTTCTACAACACTGGCATTCCTAATATGCTCATTTGAGGGTAAATAAATATGCTGGCTTTCCGCTAAAATGGTATAAAGAACCTTATCAAAATCCTCCAGCCACTTTACCGTTTCTATCCCCGAAGTATCTTTTGCTTCTTTTTTTGTTAATTTGTGTCCTTCCCAGATGGCTATTTCTTCATTGGTTTCTCTCACAAAAAGCACCTCTCTTAGCTTAGGGTCTGGAAAATCCGGCGCGAGTAGCAGTATAGATTCTTCTTGGTCTACACCAGACAAATAAAGTAAATCAGAATTCTGCTTAAACGGAAATGTCCCGTCAGCATTAGTTGGCAATATGTCATTGGAATGAAGAATGGCTACTGACCCTGGTTGAAGTCTCTGCGACAGTTTTCTTCTATTTTCGATGAATAATTGGTTATCTATCTTATGATACTTCATTTTTACGGGGTGTTAAAGTTTAAAATCTATTTACTTGTTATTCAGCTTGGAATAACCTCCTCGATAATTGCCCAGCAAAAATACTGGATCAGCGATATCAATCCTGATTTCAACAAAAGTATGTTGATCGAGGCTGAGTTTTGCTCCTCATGGCTAAAATCATGTTCCTATTATTTGAATACCTCGCAGGTGGACTCTTTAAAGCGTTTAGGATTCAATTTAACACCTGTTGCCACTTTTCACCCAACAAGTCGATCAAAAAAGCTTCGGGTATCATTTGCACTAGAGCAAATAGAGGCGGATTTATTTATTAATCAAGGATTCACCGGAAAAGGTGTCACTATAGGGATTATTGATGGCGGATTTCTTAGTGCGAATAATGATGAGCGGTTACAACACATATTTGAACAAAATAATGTGCTTTGGTACAAAGACTATGTAACCCCAGAGATGGAGGAATACGGCGGGTCCATCGGCTTGGATGACAATCATGGCACGGAGGTCTGGCAAAACATTGCGGGTTTTGACACCACTAAAAATATCCAATATGGCCTTGCCACTCATGCAAAATACTTGCTTGCCAGAACAGATCATGGAGGCTATGAAAAACGAATCGAAGAAGATTATCTCATTGACGCGCTGGAGGCCATGACAGAAAAAGGTGCTCAAATAATCAATATCTCTTTGGGCTACAGTACTGGCTTTATGCAGTCGTCTGAAAATTATAAACCCGAAGATATGGATGGAAAAACAACCATGGTCGCTCGAGCTGTTGACTTTGCCAGCAATGAAAAAGGAGTGCTCGTCGTTGTTGCTGCCGGAAACGAAGCATTGGACCCAAAATGGATGATTGTTTCCACTCCAGGAGATGCAAAAGGCGCATTAACCGTTGGAGCCTCGAAACATAAAGTCTGGGATAAGATGAACTACAGTTCCATCGGTGCGGAGTTTTTGTCGTATTTAAAACCTAACATCAGTGTATACGCCACTAGTGGCACTTCTTATGCGACTCCTGTCATTACCGGTTTGGCTGCTTGCATGCTTGAATATGACTCGTCATTAACAAATGTTGAAATAATTGAAATCTTAGAAAAAGCAAGTCACCTGTATCCATTTGGAAATAACTATGTGGGATATGGCGTACCTACCGTATCTAGGGTATTAAAAATTTTAGAAGGAAAAATGGATGATTTGGACTTAGTAAAAGCAATTAAAACCAAAAAAGATGTTTTCGTTTTAAAAGACAAGATCATGGGTAAAACAATTGTTACCTATCATAAAAAAGATG
>JBLIIJ010000063.1:0-23155 GCA_047635055.1 Cyclobacteriaceae bacterium
AGGCAAAAGATGCGTATCATACTATAGAGTATCTACCGACGAACAGGCAGAAAAATACAGCCTATCAGTGCAGCAGGAACTTATGGAGGCATAGGCTGAACGACACGAAGTAGTACTAGACAACCACTTTGTAGACGATCACAGCGCCAAGGATTTTCGAAGACCAGGGCTTAACAAGCTCATGGAGTATGTAACCAAACATCAGAAAATAATTGATTTCGTACTTACAATTGATTGATCACGCTTTTCGCCCAACATTCAAGAAAGCTATGTAAAGATCAGCGAGTTAGAAAAGCTAGGCATCCAAGTACAGGCTATAGAGCAGATGATCGACGAGTCTATACCAGAAAGTACGATTATGAAAGCGATATACCTTGCTACTCCAGATGCAGAAAACAAGCGTCGCAGTATCAATGTAATCAAAGGCATGAGACAAAGCTTGACACAAGGCAATTGGTGCGGGGGTAAACCTCCGATGGGTTATTGGCGCAACCATAATAATATGGAGTTGGAAGTCACAGAACAAGGAGAACTAATCGCCTCGGCATTTGATCTTATTGCCAATCGATCCTACACTATACAGGAAGCAAAAACGTATCTTAATGTAAGAGGTATGAGTGTCTCCTTCCCTACTCTATCAAAAATGCTTCGCAATCCGTTTTAAAAAGGAATTATTACCCACAAGCTCTTGGGTGATGAAATGGCAGTAGGAAAGCACAAGGCATTGGTAGTTACTACAGTATTTGATCAGGTGCAGGAGATTTTGAGTCAAAACACCAAGTCAAGTTCGATAGAAGGCTTGTTTCCATTAAAAGGGTTCGTCACTTGCCACAATTGTGGCAAATATTTCACAGGGTATCAAGTGAAGAAAAAGCAAAAGGCGGATGGCACGTATCGAATAAAAAAGTCGCAACCGATTTATTACAAGTGTAAGTGTAGCAACATCTCAGGTTCCAAGATGCACGATATTTTTAGCCAAGTGTTAAGAGATATATGCCTTGAGGATCACTTGGTTATCCCTTTTCAACAAATACTAGAAGAAACATCTATAAATCTTAGCGCTGATTTAATTAAAAAAAGGGTTTTAACGAAAAGAAAAATAACCGAACAAAGTCATTTTGTGGAGAAGTTAGAGGTACACTATCTCAACGGAGATATTGATACCGAAACATACAAAAAACATAAAGCGATTTCAGGCAATAAATTAGCAGAACTGAAAAAAAACTTATCATCATCAGCAGACTTATCTAACCCCTCTTTATTTATCAAAAAGTCAATGCCCTATATGACCAGATTACACTCTATTTGGCAAGAATCAATGATTTTTGAGAAAAGAAAAATACAAGAATGAGTATTCCCTGATGGGATTTCCTATATCAAGGATAAAGCACAGTATCTAACCCCTAGAATCAACCTTTTTTTCACGCTAATTGCTTCTTCAAGAGCTTTAGACAAAGAAAAAGCCGTACCTCAGATTCTTAGAGATACGGCTTATTCGTTTTAAGTAGTCCGTAGGGGAATCGAACCCCTGTTACCAGGATGAAAACCTGGCGTCCTAACCCCTAGACGAACGGACCATTTTTTTTGGTGATGCAAAACTAGACATCTCTCGGACTTATACAAACACTTAGCGCATAAATTTTATATTTATTTTCAATCAGTGAATACAACCGTTTGCAGAGCAAATCTATGGTATAATAACACTAAAGTTGTTTGCGCGGGAATTTGTCCTATCCATTTAGAGTTATACATTTGCAATCAATTTTAATATTAATAAATACCATAATGTCTAAAGTAAAAATAGGAATTAATGGCTTTGGAAGAATCGGCAGACTGGTTTTTCGTGTAGCAGCAGACAATCCTAATCTAGAAGTAGTAGGAATCAATGACCTCATTGATGTGGATTATATGGCTTATATGCTCAAATACGATTCTACACATGGTAGATTCAATGGAGATGTTGAAGTAAAAGACGGTCAATTAATCGTAAATGGAAACACCATTCGTGTGACTTCAGAGCGAAACCCTGCTGATTTGAAATGGGGAGATATCGGTGCTGAATACGTGGTTGAGTCTACTGGTCTTTTCTTAACAAAAGAAAGTGCGCAAGGGCACATCGACGCTGGTGCGAAGAAAGTGGTCATGTCAGCTCCTTCGAAAGACGACACTCCTATGTTCGTTATGGGCGTAAATCATGACAAATACACTTCTGATATGCAATTTGTATCTAATGCATCTTGCACGACGAACTGCCTAGCTCCTATTGCTAAAGTATTGAATGATTCATTTGGAATAGAGTCCGGATTAATGACTACTGTGCATGCAACCACTGCTACACAAAAAACTGTTGATGGTCCTTCTATGAAAGACTGGAGAGGTGGCCGTGGTGCTGGTCAAAACATTATTCCTTCTTCTACAGGAGCTGCCAAAGCTGTTGGTAAAGTAATACCAGAATTGAATGGTAAATTAACTGGTATGTCATTTAGAGTTCCTACTCCTGACGTATCTGTTGTTGATTTGACTGTTCTTTTGAAAAAAGAAACATCTTATGAGGAAATTTGCGCAGCTATGAAAACTGCGTCAGAAGGTCCTTTAAAAGGAATTTTAGGCTACACTGAAGATGCTGTTGTTTCCAATGATTTTGTTGGTGACCCAAGAACATCCATTTTCGACGCAGGTGCTGGTATCCAATTAACACCAACATTCGTGAAAGTTGTTGCTTGGTATGACAATGAGTGGGGTTATTCTACGAAAGTTGTGGAGCTTCTTGAGTTCATCGCTTCTAAAGGATAAGACATTTTATCAGACGATAAGTAAAACAAAAAAAGCCGCGCTAAGCGGCTTTTTTTATTCATAAACATTTCAAGCTGCTGCAATTAGCCTTGGGCTTCTCCCTCAGAATTCAACACGGTGGTGTCACTCAAAGTTGAGATTGAGTATTACAACCCTTTTAAGGATTTAAAAACAATATTTCCAGCTACTCCCAAAATAACCAACCCCATACCCAAATAAGTAAGCCAGTTAAAGGACTCATCAAAAAACAACCATCCAAATCCTAAGGCATAGACTATGCCTATATAACTCAAAATGGATACTTTATTTAGCTCCTCGGTTTGATATGATTTGGTCATAAAAAATTGAGCAATCTGCGTAAAAACACCAACCAAAAGCAAGATTAACCAATCATATCCTTTGGGCTGAACCCACACAATGGAGGACCACACTCCTGCAAATGGCAACATGACTAATGGAAAATAAAAGATGATGACAAGAGGATGCTCGCTTGTCTTCAGTTTTCTTACAAAATTGTACGCCAAGCCCATAAAAAAGGAGGCTACAATACCCATCAATAAGTGGGTAAGAGAAATTCTTGGATCAAAGCCCTGAACGACGACTACTCCTGCAAAACTAATGGCAAAGAAGACCCATTGGATCGGGTTGACTTTTTCCTTTACTAGGAAAATTCCGATAATCGCGGTAAATATTGGCGCTAAATACTGCAACGTAGCAGCTGTTGCTAGTGGTATTTGTTGAAGCAAAGAAAAATAAGTGATTAATGCGATGGCTCCTGTTACTCCTCTTAATATTAGTACTGGCTTATTATTACCCCATAAGCTTACTTTTTGCTTTGTCAGGAAATAATAACTAATCACGAGAGAAATAATTGATCGGAAGAATATTATTTCAATTGCTGGAATATGCGGAACGAATTTTACACATACTTTCATCACAGTAAAAGTAAAAGTCGCAATAAGCATAAACCTTATACCAGGTGATAAGCTCAAGATTAAGTCATTTTACCATCTGTCATCACTAATTTTCGATCTGACATTTCGGCGAGTTCATTGTTATGAGTGACAATGACAAACGACTGCCCAAACTCATCTCTTAACTTGAAAAACAGTTTATGTAGTTCTGTTGCATTTCGAGAATCCAAGTTACCACTGGGCTCATCTGCGAATACAATTTTTGGATTATTGATCAATGCTCTTGCAACAGATACACGCTGCTGTTCACCTCCAGAAAGCTCGCTGGGTTTGTGATCATCACGGTTCTTTAAACCCATTAAGGTCAAAAGCTCAATGGCTCTTTTTCTCGACTCTTGCATGTCCATTCCGCCAATAATTGCTGGAATAGCGATATTTTCAACGGCCGTAAACTCCGGTAGCAAATTGTGAAATTGGAAGATAAAACCAATATTTTGATTACGAAACCTAGACCGCTTTTTAGTCGACAGCTTGGAGATGTTGGTATTGTTAATCTCCACTATGCCTTCATCTGCCTGGTCCAAGGTTCCTAAAATCTGGAGCAAAGTACTCTTACCCGCTCCTGAAGATCCTACAATTGAAATGACTTCTTTTTCTGAAACGTTTAGATCAATTCCTTTTAAAACCTCTAGCTGACCGTATGACTTATGAATGTTTTGAGCGTGGAGCATGTGGCAAATATAGAAATTGATCTATCAATGGAATACCAAATTTGTGGCGATTAACACTAATTTTATGATTTAATAAGTATATCAACTCATTAAATCATGAAAGCAAAATGTTTCTAGCTTGAATAAACAAAAACGATCCAGTAGATTCGCGTTAAAATAAAACTAACAGCATGAATATCCACGAATACCAAGCGAAAGAGATCTTGAAAGGATATGGTGTAACCATACAAGAAGGAATCGTCGCTGATACCCCAGAAAAAGCACTGGAAGCAGCGAAAGAATTAAACCGTGAAACTGGCACCTCATGGTACGTTATAAAAGCACAAATCCATGCAGGTGGACGTGGAAAAGGTCAAATCATCGAAACAGGTTCTCATGGAGTTGTTTTGGCGAAGAGCCTTGATGAAGTTAGAACAAAGTCAGACGCTATCTTGGGCGGCACGCTCGTGACACACCAGACAGGACCCGAAGGTAAAAAAGTGAACAAAGTGCTCATCGCACAAGATGTTTATTATCCTGGCGCTTCTGAACCAAAAGAATATTATCTGTCTATCCTGTTGGATAGAGGTACAGGATCAAATGTTATCATGGCTTCAACAGAAGGTGGTATGGACATTGAAACTGTCGCAGAAAATACGCCAGAAAAAATCATTAAAGAGTGGATCGACCCTGCTGTCGGCCTACAAGGTTTCCAAGCCCGAAAAGTGGCATTCGCACTTGGCTTAGAAGGGGAAGCATTCAAAGGAATGGTGAAATTCATCTTCTCGCTTTACAAAGCTTATGTCGCTACGGACGCCTCACAATTTGAGATTAACCCTGTTCTTAAAACATCAGATAATAAAATTTTAGCAGTAGATGCCAAAGTAAATATCGATGATAGTGCGCTATACAGACATAAAAATCTCGCTGAGCTTAGAGACTTATCTGAAGAAGATCCATTAGAGGTTGAGGCAGGGCAGAATGGCTTAAACTATGTAAAACTCGACGGAAACGTAGGATGTATGGTCAACGGCGCTGGTTTGGCCATGGCTACTATGGACATCATTAAGCTTTCAGGTGGTGAGCCTGCCAACTTCTTGGATGTTGGTGGTGGGGCCAATGCACAAACTGTAGAAGCTGGATTCAGAATTATTTTAAAAGATCCTAACGTAAAAGCCATTCTCATCAACATCTTTGGAGGAATCGTAAGATGCGATAGAGTAGCCAATGGTGTTGTTGAAGCCTACAAAAGCATTGGAGACATCACTGTTCCAATTATCGTTAGACTTCAGGGAACAAATGCAGAAGAAGGTGCTAAGATAATCGATGAATCTGGTCTAAAAGTAGTTTCAGCCGTGGTGCTAAAAGATGCTGCCGACCGAGTGAAAGAGGTTCTGGCTTAATTAACGTTTAAGAAAATATTAAAGACCTCATATTTCATTATTGATTTATGAGGTCTTTTTATTTTAGCCCTTTTAGAGAGCATAGCATTTTGTCCCAAAAAATACTCAAAAAGGGAACCAAAGCCATAATTCCCCTACTTAGGAATTGTATTTATTACCTTTTCTGTTTTAAAATATACTAGTTCCATTATTGATTTGAAATGTGTTGAGCTAGTTTTGAAGAAATATGAAAAGAATAAATTTAGATGTAGCTATTATTCCAATGATAATTCGGGTCACTGTGGTGATTGGAAAACAGAATGGCTGTGTTTAGACATAAATAAAAAATAAACAACTTAAGCCGTTCCCAAAAAGAATGGCTTTTTTTATGATCTCTAGATTATGATGTATTACGACGAAAAAACCGAGGTATTCGTAGACGGACAATGGTTAAAAGCAAAAGATGCCAAAGTCAGTCTATTCACCCAAACCTTGCATTATGGAACAGGGGTATTTGACGGATTAAGGTCTTACAATAATGGTAATGGCTTTAACATATTCAAACCTACGCAGCATTTTGAACGATTAAAAACATCAACTAAAAAAGTATATCTCGAACTCGGCTATTCCACTGAAGAGTTGATCCAACTCACCTATGAGCTATTGGATCGCAATAAAATGACGAATGCTTATATAAGACCATTGGTTTTTACCGGTCCGAATATGGCCTTATCTCCATCAAAGGAATCTCGCTTCTTTCTAACAGCTTGGAAATGGGCGAAATATCCCGGGAAAGAGCCGCTGAATTGTATGATCTCCTCCTTTCTTAAACCAAGTCCAAAATCAACAATTATCGATGCAAAAGTAATTGGCAACTACTCCCAAGCAACTTTGGCATCCGCCGAAGCAAAGTCTTTGGGTTACGATGAAGCTATTCTTCTCGATGCAAATGGTTTTGTAGCAGAAGGACCTGGAGCCAATATTTTCTATGAAAAAGATGGACAATTATTCACGCCAAAGACAGGTAATATTTTACCAGGGATTACAAGAAGTACGTTGATGGAGCTTTGTCAAGAGTTGAATGTTGACGTTATAGAAAAAGACATTACTGCTGAAGAGCTATACAAAGCAGACTTAGCCTTTTTCTGCGGAACAGCATCCGAAATAACCAGAATACATTCCATTAATGGGGAAGTGTTTAGTAAGAAATGGGAAGAATCAGTAGGACATAACCTACATCATATCTACCAACAAAAAGTAATGTTTGACGAATATCAAGGGTTGACAATCGTATAATAATGAGCGAATTAAATAAATATAGCAAAACGATCACACAAGATCCCAGTCAGCCAGGCTCACAAGCGCAACTTTATGCCACTGGCTTGACCGAAGAGGATATGAGCAAAGCCCAAGTGGGTATTGTCTCCACCGGCTTTGAAGGAAACCCGTGCAACATGCACTTGAATGTTCTTGCTCACCAAGTAAAAAAAGGGGTGCGTGAAGCCGATTTAGTTGGCTTAATTTTTCATACTATTGGCGTTAGTGACGGCATTTCCAATGGAACAGTTGGTATGAAATATTCCTTAGTTTCAAGAGACGTGATAGCAGATTCGATTGAAACTGTTGCGAATGCTCAGTTTTATGACGCCATTGTGCCAATCGTGGGTTGTGACAAAAACATGCCAGCAGCCATCATGGCACTTGGCCGACTCAATAGACCAGGCCTCATGGTTTATGGAGGTTCAGTAAAGCCTGGGAAATGGAAAGGCGAAGACCTCAATATTGTCTCCGCTTTTGAAGCATATGGTTCACGTCTTAATGGAAGCATGTCAGACGAAGACTATCAAGGCATCATAAAGAATGCTGTTCCTGGTCCTGGAGCATGCGGTGGTATGTATACCGCCAATACCATGTCTTCGTCCATTGAAGCCATGGGAATGAGCATGCCTTTCAGCTCTTCTAATCCGGCAGAAAGTAAGAACAAACAAGTGGAAACTTCTCAAGTTGGATTAGCTATAAGAAATTTGTTGGAGAAAAACATTCTTCCAAGAGATATCATGACCTTTTCTGCATTTGAAAATGCAATCCGAACAGTGATGATCTTAGGGGGATCGACCAACGCCGTATTGCACCTTCTAGCAATGGCCCGATCAGTGGATATCAAACTTGATTTGGATGATTTTCAAAGACTAAGTAATACGACTCCATTCATTGCTGATTTAAAGCCAAGTGGAAAATACCTCATGGAAGACTTACACAATGTTGGTGGTGTCCCGGCGGTGTTAAAGCTCATGCTAAACCAAGGCTTCTTGGACGGCAGCTGTATGACAGTCACGGGAAAAAGCATTGGTGAAAACTTAGAAAGTATTAAAGGCTTGGATGAACAGCAAAAGGTCATTCATACCGTAGATAAGCCTATTAAAACCACAGGACATCTTCAAATTCTCTACGGAAACTTAGCTCCCGAAGGTTGTGTAGCTAAAATCACAGGTAAAGAAGGGGAAATATTTGAAGGCCCAGCAAGAGTATATGAAGACGAGTTCGCCGCTATCAAAGGTATCGGTGAAGAAGTACAAAAAGGGGAAGTAATTGTCATCAGACAATCGGGTCCAAAAGGTGCTCCTGGAATGCCAGAAATGTTAAAACCAACAGGTGCGGTGATGGGTGCCGGCTTAGGGAAAGATGTGGCATTGATTACTGATGGAAGATTTTCCGGAGGATCGCACGGATTTGTGGTAGGTCATATCACTCCTGAAGCTCAAGAAGGTGGACCTCTAGCATTTGTCAAAAATGGTGATATCATCAGAATTGACGCTATCAAAAACCTGCTAGAATTAAAAATCTCTGACGAGGAAATGGAAACCAGAAGAGCCGCTTGGATAAAACCAGCATATAAAGCTACCAGAGGAGTCCTTGGAAAATATATTAGAAGTGTAAAATCTGCGTCCGAAGGATGCGTAACTGATGAATAATTTAGCAATTATGAATACCGCAACAGCAACACTGACAAAAGAAACAAAGCCTGAAGCAAAAATGGAACGCATTTCAGGCTCAGAAGCATTACTTAGATGTTTAATCGAAGAAGGTGTCAAAACGATTTTCGGCTATCCAGGCGGAGCAATCATGCCAATATATGATGAACTCTATAAGTACGTAGACAAACTCGATCATATACTTACTCGTCATGAGCAGGGTGCAGTACATGCTGCTCAGGGTTTTGCAAGAGTCACAGGAAAAACTGGTGTAGCATTTGCTACTTCTGGACCTGGAGCTACTAACCTTATTACTGGAATTGCCGATGCGCAGATAGATTCTACCCCACTCGTCTGCATTACAGGACAAGTTCCCTCTCACCTATTGGGTACGGATGCCTTTCAGGAAACGGATATCATCGGTATCTCCATGCCAGTGACCAAGTGGAACTTTCAGGTAACAAAAGCCGAAGAAATACCTTATGCTATTGCTCGTGCTTTTTACATTGCCAATACTGGCAGACCTGGTGCCGTATTGATAGATATTACAAAAGACGCACAGTTCAACGAAATGGATTTTCACTATGAAAAATGTGAAAAGATAAGAAGTTATCATCCTTATCCAGAATTGAATCTAACCAGCATCGAAGCTGCCGCACAAATCATCAATGAGTCGAAAAAACCATTCATACTCGTGGGTCAGGGGGTGATACTTTCAGAAGCTCAAGAGGAGTTAAAAAAGTTAGCTGAAACCGCAGGAATCCCAATGGCGGCTACTCTTCTCGGTTTGTCCGCAGTGCCAAATGATCATCCATTATATGTGGGCTACTTAGGCATGCATGGAAACTACGGTCCAAATATTAAGACCAACGAATGCGATACATTAATTGCTATCGGGATGCGTTTCGATGATCGGGTTACGGGCGATTTGAAAAAATATGCAAAACAGGCCAAAGTGATCCATATCGAAATTGATCCTGCGGAAATTGACAAAAACGTCAAAACAACGGTAGCCATCAATGCTGATGCGAAGCAAGCTTTGACTGCACTAAACAAGCTTGTCAAGAAAAATGAACATTCAGAATGGTTGGCGGAGTTCAGAGTTTGTGACAAAATGGAATACGACACGGTCATTGCGGAGGAAATGTTCCCTACCACAGGTGGCATCAGAATGGCAGAAGTCATCAAAAAAATCTCTGACAAAACCAAAGGCAAAGCAATCGTCGTGACGGATGTTGGGCAACATCAAATGGTCACTACCCGGTATTATGAGTTTGACGATACGCGTACCAATGTAACTTCAGGTGGTTTAGGTACCATGGGCTTTGCATTACCCGCAGCACTAGGCGCCAAAAGAGGCCAACCAGAAAAGCCTGTGATCGCTGTAATCGGTGATGGAGGTTTTCAAATGACCATTCAAGAGCTCGGCACTATTTTTCAAAATAATCTTGCTGTGAAAATTCTAATATTGAATAACAACTTCCTTGGCATGGTTCGCCAATGGCAACAGCTGTTTTTTGACAAAAGATATTCCTTCACAGAACTCACCAATCCAAACTTTCAAATGATTACCGCAGGTTACGGCATCAAAGCCAACAAGGTAGAAGAAAGAGCAGACTTAGATGCTGTCATTGACCTTTGGCTAGGTTCAGATGGCCCGCATTTGCTAGAAGTAGTGGTGGAGAAAGAAGAAAATGTGTTTCCTATGGTTCCATCAGGAGCGTCCGTTTCGGACATTCGATTATCATAAAAGCTAGGATTATGCCGAATTTAATATATAGTGAAGACAGTAGTGATAAGGTAGAAAAAGAGTTCACTGTTTCGGTACTAACCGAAGATAAATCAGGATTGCTCAACCATATCACGATCATTTTCAACAGAAGAAAAATTAATTTGGAGAGCTTAAATGTCTCTACCACTGAAGTCGCTGGTGTGAGTCGATTCACGATCGTCTTAACCTCTACACGCGAAAAAATCGAGAAAGTAGTCAATCAGATCAGAAAACTGATAGACGTGCTCGGTGCATTCGTATATGACGAAGATGAAATTTACTATCAGGAAATCGCATTATATAAAGTTCCGACAGCCATTTTCCTGGAAGGTAATAGCATTGAGACTTTAGTAAGAAACAATGGTGCACGCATCTTGGTCATTGAAAAAGACCATATTGTCATTGAAAAAACTGGACATAAGAGCGACACACATGCCATGTACAAACTACTCGAACCTTATGGACTTTTGGAGTTTGTAAGGTCAGGTCGAGTAGCTATATCCAAGTCAAAAAGAAAAACAGAAGCCTACATCAAGCAATTGGAAGACAGCTCATCAAATCAATTAAGTATCAAAGATTTTTAAATACATTTTTAAACAAAAACACAAAATGGCACAAATCAATTTTGGAGGAGTAAACGAAGAGGTTGTAACTCGCGAAGAATTTCCTTTAGATAAGGCAAGAGAAGTATTAAAAGAGGAAACTATAGCCGTTTTAGGCTATGGAGTGCAAGGCCCAGGTCAAGCATTGAATCTTAAAGATAATGGCTTCAACGTAATCGTAGGACAAAGAAAAGGTAAAACTTGGGACAAAGCTGTGGCAGATGGCTGGGTTCCTGGCGAAACACTTTTTGAACTAGAAGAAGCTTGCGAGAGAGGTACTATTCTTCAATTTTTATTATCAGATGCCGGTCAAATTGCCTTTTGGCCAACATTAAAAAGCAAACTAGATTCAAGTAAGACTTTGTATTTTTCTCATGGTTTTGGTGTGACTTACAAAGAGCAAACAAATATTATCCCTCCAAAGGATGTTGATGTTATTTTGGTTGCCCCAAAAGGATCTGGAACTTCATTAAGAAGACTTTTTGTAGCTGGTAGAGGTCTTAACTCTAGTTTCGCTATACACCAAGATGCTTCAGGAAATGCACGTCAAAAATGCATCGCATTAGGTATCGGCGTTGGTTCTGGTTACTTATTCGAAACAGATTTCCATAAAGAAGTAACGAGTGATTTAACTGGTGAAAGAGGCAGTCTCATGGGTGCTATCCAAGGATTATTTGCTGCGCAATATGATCTTTTAAGAGCTAAAGGACATTCTCCATCTGAAGCGTTCAACGAAACAGTGGAAGAAGCTACGCAATCATTATATCCGTTAGTTGCTGAAAATGGCATGGATTGGATGTACGCAAATTGCTCTACGACAGCACAAAGAGGTGCGCTAGATTGGTGGAAAAAATTCCGTGACGCGATAGCGCCAGTAATGGCTGACTTATACGAAAGTGTTGCTACTGGAAATGAAGCCAAAATCACAATTGAAGCGAACATGCAAGATGACTATCGTGTAGGATTGGAAAAAGAATTGAAAGAATTACAAGATTCTGAAATGTGGAGAGCGGGTGCAGCAGTGCGTAAGCTACGTCCAGAAAGCTAATGCATTGAATGCATATTCAGATATGAAAATTTATTTGACTTAAGGGTGCAAAGAGCACTTTTTAAGTCTCATTACTAACGAATAATCCTAAAATGGAGAAGGCAATAGCTGACGTATTTTTTCCGGAAATAGAAGACGTAAAACAGGCGCAGAATAATCTGAGTCAGGTTATTTACAATACGCCTTTGCAATACAGCTTCAACTTGAGCGAACGATTTGATGCAAATATCTATCTCAAAAGAGAGGATACCCAAATTGTGAGGTCCTATAAAATTCGTGGCGCATACAATAAAATCACCTCTATTCCGAAAGAAGATCTTCAGAGAGGAGTGGTTTGCGCCAGTGCTGGGAATCATGCCCAAGGGGTTGCCTTCTCTTGTTTTAAATTAGGTGTAAAGGGTACCATTTTCATGCCTGCTCCTACGCCTAAACAAAAAGTGCAGCAAGTGAACATGTTTGGCAAAGACATGGTAGACGTAGTGCTCAAAGGTGACACATTTGATGACGCCTATCACTTTGCTTTAGATTTTTGCAATCAGAACAACAGCACTTTTGTACATCCTTTTGATGACAAAAAAGTCATTGAGGGCCAAGCGACCATTGGGTTGGAGCTTTTCAGAGATGCAGATTTCAATATAGATTATCTTTTTATGCCCGTTGGTGGCGGTGGCCTGTCCTCCGGCGTTTCCAGCGTAATGAAAGTGTTGAGTCCAAAAACAAAAATGATTGGTGTTGAGCCTGCAGGTGCACCTGCCATGCACAAGTCATTTCAACAAAAAGAAGTGGTAACATTGGCGGATATAGATAAATTCGTTGATGGCGCTGCTGTTAAACGCGTTGGAAATTTAAACTTTCCTATCTGCCTTGAGAATCTTCGTGAAATAGCTTTGGTGGAAGAGGGCAAGCTCTGCACCTCTTTAATCAGCATGTACAACGAAAGCGGTATCGTCCTTGAACCTGCTGGTGCTTTATCAGTCGCTGTACTTGATCAATATGCAGAGGAAATTAAAGGAAAAAACGTCATCTGCTTGCTTTCAGGAAGCAACAACGATATTACCAGAACAGAAGAAATCAGAGAACGATCTCTACTGCATCAAGGCTTAATGCATTATTTTATCATTCGATTTCCTCAGCGAGCCGGAGCTTTAAAGGAATTTGTTGCAGAGATTCTAGGCCCTGATGATGACATTGTGCACTTCGAATACACCAAAAAGACATCTCGGGAAAAGGGACCTGCATTGATTGGTATTGAGTTAAAAGTTAAAGAAGATTTTGACCCTTTACTTGAGAGAATGAAGAAGCGCAATTTCCTTGGAGAATACCTTAACGAAAAGCCGGATCTTTTTAGCTACATCATTTGATGGATCCCTTTAGGTACTATCCATGAATGATCAAGAAATAAAAGACATACCAAAAGCATTTGTTGAGCTCTCTGCAAAATGCAAGGAGGTGGGCTTTGACCAACCTTCCGATAGGTATATCGGATCTCTACTCAAGACACTTGCTGCTACCAAACCTGCCGGGAATTTCTTGGAGTTAGGAACTGGAATTGGTCTTTCCTTATCTTGGCTTGCAGAAGGTATGGATGAAAAATCGACATTAATCTCTATTGATAATGATCCGAAATTGATCAATATCGTAACAAAGATTTTAAACAATGACTCCAGATTAGACATTAGTTGTGTGGATGGTTTTCAATGGCTTGAAAACTATAGTGGAGAACCATTTGACATGATTTTCGCAGATACTTGGCCTGGTAAGTATTTCGAATTAGAAAAAACTTTAGCGTTGGTAAAAGTAGGTGGATATTATATTATCGACGACATGAACCCAACCGATGATTGGCCAGAAGGTCATGCAGAAAAAGCGACCGCCTTGATCGATCAATTAGAAGCCAGGGCTGACTTTCTAATAACCAAAATGAATTGGTCTACAGGAATTATTATCTGTACAAGAAATAAATAATCATAATTGAAAAATAGCCAATTAGGCAAATTGAAATGAAAGTCTTAAAATTTGGAGGAACATCAGTAGGTAGTGAAACTGCAATAAGGCAGGTTGCAGAGATTGTCAAGGAAGCATCTCAAAAAGAACAACTTGTAATCGTTGCTTCAGCTGTTGGAGGCATTACAGATCAGCTAGTCAAAATTGGCGAGCTGGCAAGCAAGGGTAATCTGGAATATGAAAATGCGATTGCTACAATCAACGAAATTCATTTAGAATTATACGTCAATCTAATTGAAGAAGCGCCAGGTGATGATTATCAGTTTATTCTCGACCAGCTCTCTGAAGTCGGTAAAGGCGTCTGGTTATTGAAGGAACTTACACCTAGAAGTTCAGATTTCATCTTGAGTATTGGCGAAAGATTGTCTTCATTACTTGTATCGAACTACTTCAAAAAGCAAAATCTGGATGTCAAGCTATTTGATAGCCGTGAGTACATCAAAACGGATGACCATTTTGGCTATGCCAATGTGAATTTCAAGAAAACGGAAGCAAACCTACAAGCGGCAAGTGCTTTGTTTAGTCAAGTGAATTATTTCCCAGGATTCATTGCCTCCACTGATGACGATGAAACAATAACGCTGGGCCGAGGTGGCTCAGATTATACCGCAGCAATCCTCGCCAGTTTGCTAAATGCGGATTCCTTAGAGGTATGGACGGATGTAGACGGCTTGATGACCGCTGATCCACGTATGGTCAAAAGGGCAAATTTTATCGATCATGTGTCTTACGAAGAAGCATTGGAACTCTCCCATTTCGGAGCAAAAGTGATCTATCCACCGAGCATACAACCTGCACTTAAAAAAGGCATTCCGATTACGATCAAAAACACCTTTAATCCACAGCATCAAGGAACACTTATTACTAAGGAGTGGGATGAGGATAAGCAGTTGATTCGAGGCATTACTAGCATAAAAGATATTGCTTTGGTCACTTTGAGCGGCAGCAGTATGGTTGGTATTCCTAAATTTTCCAGCCGTTTATTTAGAGCGCTCTCTGATGCGAGCATCAACGTAATTTTAATTACGCAAGCATCTAGCGAGCACACGATATCTGTTGGTATAGATAAGCAAGAGGCCAAGAAAGCGGAAAAAGTACTTACCGCTGAATTCAAAGAAAATATCAAAAATCAGAGAATCAACCCTATAGAAGTAGAAATAGAGCTCTCTATTTTAGCATTGGTTGGTTCCAATATGAAAAACCAAGTAGGCGTCAGTGGGCTCATGTTCAACGTACTGGGTAAAAATGGCGTGAGTATTAAAGCCATCTCGCAAGGCTCTTCCGAAAGAAATATTTCTGCAGTCATATACAAATCAGATTTAGTTAAGGCCTTGAACGTACTCCATGAAAGCTTTTTCCTTTCAGTGATGAAAAGAATCAACCTATACATTGTTGGAACAGGTAATGTTGGAAAGGCATTTATCAACCAGCTTGTACAGCAGTTTAGCTTTTTGAAAAGCAATCACCAATTGAATATTAAGATCATTGGGTTAGCCAATTCGCGCCAGATGCATTTTGAACAAGACGGTACTCCCCTTTCCAAATGGGAAGAAAATTTAAACAAAGGCGAAAAGTTTACAACAGCAGCATTTCTAAACAAAATGTACGAGATGAATTTGCGTAATAGCATTTTCATTGACATCACTGCCTCCTCGGATGTTGCGGGACTCTATTCAGAGATTTTGAAAAAGAGTATCTCTGTGGTAACGCCAAACAAAATAGCCGCGACAGGACCGCAAGCATCCTACCTGGATCTCAAAGGAATGACCAAGCGTTTTGGCAGTCAATTTCTTTTTGAAACAAACGTATGTGCAGGCTTACCGATCATCAGTACACTAAGTGATCTTGTAAGAAGTGGCGATCAAGTACATAGCATAGAGGCCGTATTATCAGGAACATTAAACTTCCTTTTCAACGAATATAATGGTACAAGAAAATTCGTCGATGTAATCAAAACAGCCAAAGAGCTAGGCTTTACTGAACCAGATCCAAGACTTGACTTATTTGGCGAAGATGTCAAAAGAAAAATTCTTATTCTCATTCGAGAAAGTGGATATACCAGTGAACTTTCAGACATTGAACTTGATTCCTTTTTACCAGAATCTTGCATTGAAAGCTCCGACATTGAAGATTTCTATTCCAAAGTGGATGCTGCCGAAGATCATTTTAAAGCTTTGTATGCTAACGCCCAGGCTAAGTCAGCAAGATTGAAAGTAGTCGCAAAATACGAAAATGGCCATGGATCAGTTGGTTTGAAAGAAATCACCGCAGAGCATCCATTCTATAATCTGGAAGGCAAAGACAATATTGTGCTCTTCTTCACGAAAAGGTACAAAGAACAACCCTTGGTAATCAAAGGTGCTGGTGCTGGTGCCGATGTGACCGCTTCTGGGATTTTTGCAGATGTGTTAAGAATCGCTCAACAAGATATTTGATAAGCATGTTCACTCTAAAAAACATAAAATTACCATTTTGGTAACTTTTATTTACCTTTACCTTTTCAATGAGAGTCGTCGCTAAGAAAGTACTTAGAGAATTTTGGACCACACATGCCGATGCAGAACATCAGTTAAAGACGTGGTATAAGGAAGCATCAAAGGCAGATTGGTATTCTCCAAGTGACATTAAAAATGAATATACAAAAGCAAGTATTCTCAAAAATAGTAGAGTAGTCTTTAACATCTGTGGCGGTAGCTATCGCCTGATTGTTAAAATAAACTATCAAAGACAATGGGTATTCGTCAGATTCATTGGTACCCATAATGATTACGATAATATTGACACTGAAAATATTTGATATGAGAATAATAAAAACAGACATTGAGTATCAATCCGCACTAAAAAGGTTGGATGAAATTTTTGATGCTTCCGCTGAGTCGAAAGAAGGAGATGAAGCTGAATTATTAATGCTGCTCATTGAGAATTACGAAGAGTCAAATTATTCGATCGATGCTCCTGATCCTATAGAAGCGATAAAATTTAGAATGGAGCAATTAGGAATGAAAAAAAAGGATCTTGCTGAAATACTTGGCTATAAAAGCAGAGTCACAGAAATTTTAACGAAGAAGAGAAAACTTACGTTAAAAATGATCAGAAATCTTCATGAAAAAATGAGAATTCCGTATGAGTCGTTAATGACAGATTATTGATGACGAATAAATTTTAAAACCCACTTAAATTACTTCGATTAACCAATTAAATGATGCTTACAAAATCGCAAGTTGAAAAAACCCTCATCGATCTTCCTGATACATTTTCGATTGATGAGATTATGGATAAACTCATTTTAATCTCGAAAATTGAAGAAGGTTTAGACGATGTGAAAACAGGAAAAGTTTATTCTACAAAAGAGGCAAAAGCTATATTGACAAGTGGAGATAAAAAATCAATTGGACTCAACGTTCCATCAGAGATATATTTTCCATTCAAAGCTATTATCTAACAAGATTAGCTAGATATGCCCATGAATTAACTGACAGGGTTTTCACAAAGCAGATAAACTAAAAAATTTCCCAAAGCTGGGGCCTAAAGTACATGAATATGGTGATGATGAAATTAGAGAACTTATTTTCGAAAATATGAGAATTATTTATACTCTAAAGAATTTACCAACCATTGATATACTCTTGATACATCAAACACATAGACCACTAAATAATCAGTCAATATTCGATTAATTGTAATGCCAGAATCAATTAAAATATTCGCTCCCGCATCGGTAGCCAACGTAGGATGCGGTTACGACACCATCGGCTTTGCTATTACAGGCTTAGGAGATGAAATCACGGTAACCAAGCGGGACGATGAAAAACTCATTGTCAAAGAAATCATTGGTGCCGACCTTCCTTTGGAAGCGGATCAAAATGTATGCACCATAGGTATACAAGCCATGCTTAACCATCTCCATTCCAAGCAAGGATTTGACATCACCATTAAAAAGCTATTTAAACCTGGGAGTGGACTTGGATCGAGTGCTTCCAGTGCTGCGGGAGGAGTTTTCGCGGTTAATGAATTATTGGGAAATCCACTTTCAAAAGAAGCATTACTGGAGTTTGCGTTGGAAGGTGAAGCATTTGCTTCCAAGTGTTATCATGCAGATAATGTAGGTCCTTCCCTACTCGGTGGCTTTCAGGTTATAAGAAGCTACGATCCTTTGGACACTTTTAAAGTGCCCGTTCCTGAAGCACTACAAGTACTCATCATTTTCCCTGATGTAGTCATCAAAACAGCCGAATCAAAAGCGCTGATCCCAAAAGTATTGGATATTAAAACAGCGAGAGATCAATGGTCGAATGTTGCGGGGCTTATTCACGCGCTACATACAGCAGATTATGAGTTACTAAAGCAATCCATTGTAGACTATGTAGCAGAACCTGTTCGTAGCGGCATGATTCCGGGATATGACGAAGTGAAAAAAATTGTTTTTGACCACTCCGCTGTAGGCTTCAATATCTCTGGGTCCGGACCAAGTATGTTTGCTTTGTTTAACGATGATCATAAAATTGCTGCTGCTGAAAAGGATATTAAAAAACTATACCAGTCGAAAAAGCTGAACCTAATTTTACATCGCGCAAAATTAAATAATGAAGGTTGTCAGGTCATTGGCTTATGAAAATAAGACATTGTTCCTGTAAGCCATTTAAATTACCACTTCAAAAAGAAAAACCGTAAACGCTCAGTTAGCAAAATATCATTCGATGAAATTTTACAGTACGAATAAAAAATCTGCACAAGTATCTTTTAGGGAAGCCGTAATCAAAAGCCTCCCTGCTGATAACGGACTTTACTTTCCTGTTGAAATCCCTGAACTGGATTTTTTACTCCTCTCTACCATAGATCATTACAGCTTACCCGATATTGGCTTGGAAGTCATGCGCCATTTTTGTGACGAAGACATACCAAATGAGAAACTGGAGACAATCATCAAAGAAGTCTTAGACTTTGATATACCTATCATAGATGTAGAAAAAAACATCCATAGTTTAGAATTAACACACGGCCCAACCTATGCTTTTAAAGATGTAGGCGCACGTTTTTTAGCAAGATGCCTAGGGTATTTCAACGAATCAGAAAATAAAGAAATCACCATACTAGTAGCTACATCAGGAGATACTGGTGGAGCTGTCGCTGCAGGTTTTCATCACGTACCTGGCGTTAAAGTCGTCATCCTCTACCCTTCTGGAAAGGTAAGTCCATTACAAGAAAAGCAATTGACTACTTTGGGTGGAAATATTACTGCTTTGGAAATTTCTGGCAATTTTGACGACTGTCAAGCGATGGTGAAAACAGCATTTCTTGATGCTGATATTAACGCCAAACTCAACTTGTCATCTGCTAATTCCATCAATGTCGCTCGATGGATGCCGCAATGCATGTATTACTTCGCGCCATTCATCCAGTTTGGTGATACCGACAAACTCGTCTTCTCTGTGCCCAGTGGGAATTATGGGAATATTACGTCCGGCATGTTAGCCAAAAAGATGGGACTTCCTATCAAGCGTTTTATAGCTGCCTCCAATGCCAATGATGTTGTCCCAAGATATTTAAAATCAGGTCAATACGAACCGAAACCAACCGTAGCTACAATCTCCAATGCGATGGATGTAAACTCTCCGAGTAATCATCCAAGAATGCTCACGCTACACGATGAAGTATTTAAATCCATCAAAAAAGAGGTGAGTGGCTATACCTTGTCAGATGAGGAAACAAAAGCAACAATGAAAAAATGCTATGATGACAATGATTACATTCTCGATCCTCATGGTGCCATTGCTTATAGCGCGCTAAAAGCTGACTTAAAGAAAAAAGAGATTGGTATTTTCTTAGAAACTGCGCATTACAGTAAGTTCTTACCGACGGTAAACGATGCACTTGGAAAAGAATTAGAAATGCCCGCTTTTGCTGCAGACCTAATGACTAAAGAAAAAGTAGCGACTAAGATGGAAAATGATTTTGAGGCTTTTAAAAGCTGGTTGTTAGATTGACGTTTAAAAAATAATAATGATTGTTGAGGAGCTATATGTTAATAGCACTTTTCTCTTATCAACGCTATCAAAAAATCACTTTTTCCTCGCCCGGGACTTGCCATTCGAATCCTATATCCGTCTTCGTAATGATGCCTGCCTCGATGTAGACTGGTCTTTGGTCTCGTATTTGCCAAATACTATCATTGGTACTTATAGTATCAATGATAGATACATGCTCTTTCTCATTTCGACTTAAAAAGATCGACACTGGCACATTCAGCGGATCTATGTTAAAGCTGGAGAGCTCCAAATGGTTATACGCGTTTAAGTAAATGGTATATTTCCCATTATCTACAGCGGCTGTTAGCTCAAACTCTTCTGGACAATTACTTCTAGCGGCTGCAAAGTCTGTGACTTCCTGATTGAACTCATTGTACACGAGTACATCAATATCCATGGTGGCGCAATACGTATATTTAATACCTCCATATTCAAAAGTATTGTCCCAATCAATCACCACTCGTAGAGACTCAAATGGCGCAGGCACTTCTATGGGTATTACCTCCTCCAATTTTTCCGAACAGGAATTCAAAAAAATAACGATAACTAAGAAAAGGCATTTTTTCATAACGTCGACTTTACTCAATCCATTTGACCTTATCCTCAATGGACGTACGTGGTGGTTTTGCATTTACGGGCTTATAATATCCCATATAGAACAAGCCAATACATTTTTCCCCTTGTTCCAATGATTCAAAATCTGTAAAAAATTCGAGTAAACTTGGAGAGCTCCAATAACCCCCAATTCCATAAGCAGTTGCGGTCAGCCAAATATTTTGCACCGCCATAGCCGTTGCGGCTATTTCTTCCCACTCTGGAACACGTTCCTTTGCATCCCGCTTCATACAGATTGAGATCAACGCGGAAGCTTTTTGAGGATTCATTTTAAATTTTTCATACTTCGCAATAGAAAACTTTGCCGTCTCGGTAGTAGATCTATACTTTTCAGCCATGAATATACCAAAGCGTTTAAGCGCAGCACCTTTGATCACCTTGAACCTCCACGGTTGAGTTAGACGATGCGTTGGTGCCCAATTAGCATTTTCCAGCATGTTTTTTATCAACTGGTCAGGAATTACCTTATGCAAATACTGAGGTGGATAAATAGACCTTCGGCTTCTTATCAACTGATGTAGTTCTTCCATTGTCATACTACAAAACTAACGTACCCTATTGATTTTAGACATGTTGGTATCAATTAACAAATGAAAATAATTCAATTAAATGTGCAACATTTATCCTTTGAATACTCTCTAATGGCATTACTTCCACAGTCGTAATGTGCCAGAACTGAAAACTTGATTTGAATGAAACTGTCTATAAATAAGCTTAATAAAAGATACAGTAGCTCCAAACTGGGGCTCATTGACTTTAGTCTTGAAATGCAAAATGGTATACTTGGGTTACTAGGGCCAAATGGTGCAGGGAAGTCTACCTTACTAAAAATGATTGCAACAGTGAGCAAGCCTTCTTCCGGCACTATTTTACTTGACAATCAGGATATCGTATCAAAGCCAAATATTATGCGAATGCAACTTGGCTTTCTTCCTCAAGACTTTGGTCTCTACCCGAATCTCAATGCCTATGAATTTTTAAAATATATGGCCGCTATGAAAGGTGTCGGTGGTCCAAATTTGGATAAGAAAATTGACTTTTTGCTGGAAGGACTTAACCTCATTGAAAATGCAAAAAGACCGATTGGTGACTATTCTGGAGGCATGAAACAGCGAATAGGTATCGCTCAAGCACTACTTAATGATCCCAAAGTGATTCTTTTCGATGAACCAACAGTAGGCCTAGATCCTGAAGAACGTGTGCGATTTAGAGACTTGATCTCAGAGCTGGCCAATGATGCCATTGTAGTTCTCTCTTCGCACATCGTATCAGATATTGCCACTATTGCTGACAAAGTAGCCATTATGAAAAATGGTAGATTATTAACCTTTGGCAACCAAGAGGAAATTATAAGCACCGTAAAAGGAAGTGTTTATGAATCCATCATCGAAAATGAACAAGTCGCTGAATTTAAAACCAAGAATATTATCATAAGTACTTCAAGGGATAATGGAAATACAAAAATCAGATTTATTTCAAACGAAAAATTAGTTAATAAATTAGCGCCGACCCTCGAAGATGGCTACTTATTCATCACTAAATCAGCAGGAAATGAGTAGTTTTTTACATATCATCCAATACGACTTTTTACAGAGAATTAGAAGCTACCGATTTTTAATTATTTGCTGTTTTTCTATTGGGTTTGCCTATATCCTTGTTCCCGCTCCTGAATCAAACTATACCACCATTAGGTTGGGGAGATATATGGGTGAGTATAACTCCTCATGGATTGCCTACTCTACAGCTATGATGTCGAGTGTATTTCTAGGACTTATTGGTTTTTATCTGATCAATGGCGGGCTTAAAAAAGACTTGGATACGGGTATTGGACAAATCCTCGCATCTACGAATATCTCAAATCGCACGTATTTACTGGCAAAAATGAGCAGTAATCTGGCTGTTTTGTCGTCTCTACTATTTTTAGTGATGATCGTATCAATGGGTATGTTTTTCTTATATAGCTCAAATCAAACTTTTGAACCAGGCCAATTCATTAAGGCATATCTCCTTATTCCATTTCCGACGATGGTTTTTACAGCTGGCTTATCCGTGCTGTTGGAGGCTATAATCATTAACAAAGCAATCATTCAAAATATCATCGTTTATGGTTTGTTCTCAGCTATCATAGGTATGAATGCTAATTCCTCGGATGCAAATTTCAATATTGACCTTTTCGGAACTGAAAATATTAGTAATCAGATGGTTGAGCAAGTAAAAAAATTAGCTCCGGACGAGAATATCAAACTAAACATTGGCTTTATGGTAGGCTCGCACTTACCTGAAAAAGTCTTCGGTTTTCAAAATCCTCCTTTGGATCT
>JBLIIJ010000064.1:0-23005 GCA_047635055.1 Cyclobacteriaceae bacterium
CATTTGAGGACAGAATGATCAATCTCGATATGCTCAGCAGGAAAATGACCATTGATGTTAATAAAGACTTGATTAAAGATTTGGATGGCTATGATGGGATTAAATATAAAGTGTTGACATGATTTGTTAAAATCCGACAAAAATGGAAGCTATTCGCTTTCAATCTCCATGGCAGAAATACGCTTTTCATGATTAGAATAATTCTTGGTCGTGAAGTCAATGAATGGGACAAACACGAATTTAAAATCATCTATTGCGCCCTTTCAAGCCTCTTCAAAATGAAACGCCCTATTTAGGATGAAAAATGCTATTTATAGAAATACAAACTCATTTGTAAATAGCGTATTTATCTTCTACCTTGAGGCAATCTTTAAGGTGTTCAATAACCTTGGACCAGGACTCTTAGAATCGGTTTATGTTGCCGCATTACGTTATGAATTGTCCAAAGAAAACCTTGATGTAAAATTAGAAGTTCCTGTTCCCGTTTATTACGAAAATGAGAAATTAGAAGTCGGTTTTAGATTGGATTTATTGGTTGAGAACAAGGTAATAATTGAAGTAAAATCAGTGGAAAATCTGGCAGAAGTACATCATAAGCAAGTGTTAACATATTTAAAACTAACAAAATTGAAGCTAGGCATATTGGTCAACTTTAATGTAGATAATATAAAAGCAGGAATATTTAGAAAAGTAAATGGGTTATAAAAATTTCCTTACAAAATATACATCAGCGAAAATCAGCGACATCTGCGGGAGAAAAACAAGCAAATGAGAATACCGTTAAACGAATTTGAACAGATTATTGACGAAACCATACTTAAAAGAGGTTTATCTTATTTTAAAGAGGGTGCAATTATTGACTTTTCTGAAATTTCAATTGGAGCATTTGAAGCCATTGTTTCGGGAACGGAAGAATATACTGTTCAATTAGACATTAAAAACAACATTGTAATAGAACACAATTGCGATTGTCCTTACGATATGGGACCAGTTTGTAAACACGTAGTTGCAGTAATTTTTCATTTACAACAAGATGAATTAGAACTAAACCAACCGAGTATTTCTAAATCAAGAAAGACAAAAACAAAATCCGTTTCTCAACAAGTAAAAGAATTATTAAATGCAATTTCGCACAAGGAACTTATAGAATTTGTACAAGAGAATAGTAAAAAAGATAAGAAATTTAGGAATTACTTTTTAGCATCATTTGGCCATTTAAGTCAAAATCAATCGAAAAAATCTTACCAAAAACAGATTCATTCCATATTGCAATCAGCAGCAGGAAGAGATGGTTGGATAGGTTGGTCGGATATGAAATATGTAGTAAACACAACCGAACCATTTTTAGAAAATGCCAAAAAGTATTTAGCTAATAATAATTTTGAAAATGTATTCTTCATTAGCACCGCTTTACTAGAAGAAATGACAGAAGCTTTTCAGTATGGAGATGACAGTAATGGAGATTTAGGCTACTTTATAGAATCGGCTATGGAGTTACTTTCTAATTTAACACAAGAAAAACTTCCCAATTCGCTAAAACAAGAGTTATTTGAGTATTGTATTTCTTCCTTTAATAAAAAACTATTTAAAGGTTGGGATTGGCATTTAGGAATGCTTCGTACTGCTTGTGAATTAATTGATAAAGAAAGTGATGCAGATATAATTCTTGATTGTTTAGATTCCGTTAATGGAGATTATGAAAGAGAAAGAGCTCAGTCCTTTAAATTAGATTTACTGAGAAAGTTTAAGGATGAAAAAGAAGTTGAGAAATACATCAATAAGCATATTTCAAATTCATCAATAAGAACAAAAGAGATAGAAAAAGCTTTTGCAAATGAAAACTTTGATAGAGTTACAAAGCTTTCAAAAGACGGACTTGAATGTGATAAAAAAGATAAGCCAGGATTAGTAAAAGTTTGGTACAATTGGTTACTAAAAGTTGCTCAATCTAAAAATGAAACTACGAAAATCATTGAGTACGCAAGATTCTTGTTCATTGACAACTTTCATCCCGAGCAGGATTATCATCAAATTCTAAAAGACAATATTGAAGACAAGAATTGGCATCCTTTTATAGAAGAAATAATAAAAGAAATTACGCCTAAAAATGGATGGACTTACACTGAATTAATTCGGAAAATTTATATTAAGGAAGAATGGTGGGATAGACTGTTTCTTATGCTCAAACAAAATCTTTCTATGGAAAATATTCAGCAGAATGAACAGTATTTAGCAAAAGACTATTCTTTGGAGTTAATTGAACTTTATAGTGAAAGAATTACAAATTACGTTGAAAAATATATTGGACGAAACCATTACCAAACTGCATGTAAATATTTGCGTAGAGTGAAAAAAATGGGAGGTAATGAACAAGTAAATGATTTAATAGAATTGTTCAGGAAACAATATCCACAACGTAAAGCATTAATGGACGAATTAAACCGAGTATAAATGCCAACACTAAAAGTCATACACATTGCCAAGTCGCTCAAAAGCCAACCGTACGAGCCAAAACTTGTCAAAGAGTATGTCTGCCCTACGTTTCTTATACTAACCGTTATAATTCATTCGGTGAGACTCAAGAGAACATATCAAACCAAATTAACAACTGAGGATCTGTACAGAAACATCAGGAAGAACATGAGCCCTGAACCTGGTTTTTCTGGCAATGACTTCACTTATTTTTCTGAACTGAACAACGCACTTGAGACTACTGAATCCTTGTGGTACAACATTCCTTTCGAACACAAGGTGAACATCAAAAGTAAAAGCATCTTCTATTGGCCAACAGCAGAAGTAACTTTTGAACCTAATAATTCTGGAACAACAGTCACGGTTAAATTCGTTGGAACAGTTTTGGCCTTTGCTGTTTACGGAACATTTTTAGCCCTTTTCATCGGAATATTGGGCTATTTGGCAAATCAAAACCCATCCGAACTTCCTCAAATTCTTCCAGCTTTGGTATTTATTGTACCTCTGGCCTTAATACCAGTCTTTTTCCGAAGGATTCAGAACAACATAATTAGCCAACTGCAATACTCATAAAACGAAATGCCAAGAGGCACCATCGGTTATATGCCTAGCCCGCAGCACCAAAGTACTTTCTGGCAGATTTCAATGCATCTCGATCATGAATCTGCCGCTGGGAAAAGTGGAATGCTTTCTACCTTGTGCAGCCTACGCGGCTCGCAGGAGTTCTTATCTTTTGGAAAGAATTGCCACTTTGAACTGTTGTAAGAATGCCACTTATCAACAGATATGGCAAATTTCACTAGCTTAGCATTGATCACATCGTAGTTACACTTCGGCGTTTATATGGAAAAAATGGTTTGTAAGAATTGCGGAAAATTAGTCAAAGGAAATTTTTGTGGGCATTGCGGGCAAGACTCAAAAGTCGGTAAAATAAACCTTCGAAATTTTTTGAATGAGTTTTCGGAAAGTGTTTTTCTGATCAATAAGGGTTTCTTTTATACACTCATTAATCTCTTCAAACACCCCGGCCAAAGTATCAAAGATTTTCTAAATGGAAAGAGAAAAATCCATTTCAAGCCGGTGGCTTATGTCCTTACGCTTTCTACATTGTATTTCTTGATTTCCCGCCTAACAGGAGAAAACACTTGGATGAATGACGTGATTTTTGGATTTTCTCTTGGAGCCAACGATTTAGAAAGTAATCTAGAAACACCGCCAATGCTTATTTGGCTGGCCGAAAATTTTGCATACACCACCTTGATTATGCTTCCTGTTTATTCACTGGCATCTTATTTATCATTTTTAGGACTTGGAAGAAACTATCTCGAACATATTATTTTAAACGCTTATACGACTGGTCAGCAAGCGATCTTTTATTCGTTTTTTCTATTACTGAATATTTTTATTACAAGTAAATACTTAGAAGTAGCCCCTGTTTTTATATCCATTTCTTACAACTTTTGGGTCTTTTGGCAATTTTTCGTCAAAGGGAATCGGATGGTGAATATTCTCCGTACTATTCTAACTTATGCACTTTACCTGATATTTAGTTTAGGACTTCTATTTGTTATAAATGGCATTCAATTACTAATCGACTAGTACTTCTTATGATCTTAAAACGATGAAAAAGCATCAATATAGTACATCATTGGAGTGGACTGGTAACGAAGGTAGTGGTACTGAAAATTATCGTTCTTACAGTCGAAATCATGTGACCAAAGTCCAAGGAAAGCACCATGAAATATTGGGATCCTCGGACCCCCCCGCTGGTGCGAGCTTGCAGCTCGTACCCTAATCATGTTGTTAAATATAATCAATCTCCAAAAGTCCCTTTCCTCCTGAGTAGTCCACAGCACTGCTGTATTTCCAATGCTCCGCTTCAAGCACATATCCCGCTACTACTGGGTTCTGATGAATATAGTCAACCTTCTGGTCTATCACCTCAGGACTCCATAGTTCTATAGGTTTGTTATGCTGTTGCCAAAACTGTCGATGCTGCACATTGCTATTTTTCATGCCAGCATATTTCATCATCCATAATAACCACTCTCTTCGGCTCTCTTGTGGGTTGCTTTCTACTGAAGCTTGAAGTTTCTTGGAGGTAAAAGTCTTCATCTCCTTTATCAGGTTAGAAGGATTAGATTGATTGGCTCGAAAAATAAGGTGGACGTGACTCGTCATGATACAATATGAATAAATTTCCATGCCTTTGTTCTTTCGACAGTAATCAAAGCTATTGAGCATAAGCTCAAAATACTGATCACGCACAAAAACATCTGGCCAATATACCGTAGCAAAACTCACAAAGTAAAGACCTTCTTTGTTATGAAATTTGTATTTCCTGCTCATTTGATAAAGCTAATACGATGATGAGCAATTTGCCAGCATTAGCTGTGTCGAATCTGAGCCGTAAAAGTACGAGCTACAAGCTCGCACTAGCAGGGGCTAAAGTTGTTTTGTGAGTTTCTACTATACGTTAGAAAAGATCTCTATAAAAACAATACCAAGCTTAAAAGAAGCGAAATGCTAGAATCATTAATGAAAGACATCAAAACATTCAATATTGATTGATTTTTGTCAAACCCAATTCGCCACAGCTAAACCAGGAATTCTGTTAAACTCTCTTTCATTATTAGTCACCAGAGTCAATTGATTTCCTAAAGCCTGAGCACCTATTTGTAGATCGTGTGGACCAATGATTTGACCTTTTCTTTCAAGGTAGGCTCTTATTTCGCCATAAATCACCGCGTGTGAAGAGTTGAAATCAATAATTTCAAATGGCGTCAAAAATTTGTTCAAAGCCATTCTGTTTTTCTCAGGGATTATACTTTTAGCTACTCCATATTCCAGTTCAGCTACTGTGATTGAAGAAATTCTTAGAGACCCATATTCAAAAGAAGCAAATGTTTCCAGCACTTGTATTGGCTTTTTTTTAATGATGTATATGCAAATATTTGTATCTAATAAAAACATCAGATAATATCGCGATCCTGATTGTCAGGTTGTTTTCTTCCATCAGCCATAAAATCTTCCGAAAACTCGTTAAGACTTTCTCGAAATGCGCTAAACGGATTAGTTGTGGCAGTAAGAATAAGTGAATGTCCTACTTTCTGAATAAAGAGTTCAGAGTCCTCCACCTGAAATTCTTTAGGAATTCGAACCGCTTGACTGTTACCACTCTGAAAAACTTTGGACTTAATCATATGTAAATATATACGATCGTATATATATTATCTGTATTTCACTATGCAGTTTTCAATTTTACATTTGAACACATGATACAATCAAGAGCCATTTTTCATTATTCTTTTGAATTCTCTTTCTCTGAGTTACATTTTATTATTGTCTTTATGGAAACTCTTAATCTATGAAAGTACAATTCCCAACAATTATCTCTAACATTCGCTTCTGCAATTTCTTCGAAGAAAACGAAGTGAGTTTATGCAACTCAATCATCAAGACTCAGCCACCCGCCTTCGTTAGCAATACCGCAAACGAAAAGAATAGACTTAGACACTCTCTGAATTGAAGGCCTCCGTTATTGTATCTACAAAATAGGCGTTTAGGTTTCCAACAAAACTCAATGGACTATGATGCTTGTGATAACACAAACATAGGCTAAGTGCTTTCTGGAAGTCCCGCCAAATCTCCGATTTAGCCTATTGAGAATTGAAAAAATTAATAGTCCAAAGCAAAGCTTTGGCCATTTAGTAAACGAAACATTATTTTAACCAAAACGCACGCTTCATCCAGTGGCGTTATAATTTATATAATTATACCCGCTCGGGTATAATTCTTCCATAAAAACACATTTTTATACCCGAACAGGTATAAAATCTACAAGTTCAATATAATTTATACCCGAACGGGTATACTATTGACTAAATTCAGTACATTTATACCCGAACAGGTATAATATCACTATGGAAAAGTTGAGTCAATTCGTGAAAAAAAAACGTAAAAGCCTAGGGTTAACGCAAGAAGACCTTTCATTTAAAGCTGGAGTTGGATTACGATTTGTTCGTGATCTAGAACAAGAAAAGGAAACATTAATGATTGACAAAGTCAACCAAGTATTATCATTATTCGGCCATGAACTTGGTCCAGTACCAAGTGAAAGAAATGAAAATAGCTAACGTTTACATGTATGACAAATGGGCCGGAATATTGACCGAAGATGAGGATGGTTATCATTTTCTATACGAAGAATCGTACCTGAAACAACCATACTCAGAAGCAATTAGTGTAACCTTTCCACTAACAGCTGATCGATATGACAGCAAAATTTTATTCCCATTTTTTGACGGGTTAATTCCGGAAGGCTGGTTATTAGAAATAGCACAAAAAAACTGGAAATTAAATCCGAGAGATAGAATGAGCATACTATTAAAGACATGTTATGATTGCATAGGAGCAGTATCGATTCAACCACAAGCGGAAAATGGAAAATAAATGTCTTTATTGTTACAAGGAAATCGATCCTGATGAGTTGACTACTGAAGCTGGATCAAAAGCGTATCATGAGAAATGTAGTAAGAAGTTCTTTGGAAAAATTAATCCTCCAGAATTGAACATTACAGAAGATCAAATTCTAGCGCTGGCTGAACAAGTTATTAAAAGTCAAAAGACAGTAACAGGAGTACAACCCAAGCTATCCCTTGGCCTTTCGAAAAACGCATCCGAACCAGAGCGATTCACAATTCTTGGCCTGTGGGCGGAGTACATATTGAAGCCCCAAACAAAAATCTACGAAAGCTTACCAGAAATTGAAGACCTGACAATGCATTTAGCTGAGCTTAGTAAATTAAAAACAGTAGAACATTCTCTTATTAGATTGAAATCCGGTGAACTAGCTTACTTAACAAAACGAATTGACAGAAAAAAAGGAAGTAAGTTTCATATGGAAGACATGTGCCAAATAACTGAGCGCCTGACAGAACACAAGTACAAAGGATCATATGAGCAAATATCCAAGGCTATTAGAAAACATACCGCTAATCCAGGTTTGAATGTCACTGATTTCTTTGAATTAGTACTGTTTAGCTTTTTAACCGGCAACAACGATATGCACCTAAAAAACTTCTCTTTATTGAAAGTAAATTCCGAATATGATTTATGCCCTGCTTATGATCTAGTTGCATCCGAATTAGTAGTCACTGGAGATGACGAAGATCTGGCTTTAAATTTAAATGGCAAAAAGAAAAAAATCAAAAAGAATGATTTTGAGATTGCCATGAAAGCTGCTGGTTTAGACCAAAAAGTCATAGAAAACATTTTTAAAAAGTATAAAAAATTAATTCCAAAATGGTCAAAATTCATTGAAGAAAGCTTCTTAAGTGAATCAATGAAAGAAGAATACAAATTACTGGTTAATCGTAAATCGGTTCAAATTGAACTCTAAAACTAGCTTCAACAAGGTGCATAATACATACCCTCCGGGACACACAATATACACGAACAATCTATGAAGTGATCGGGTAAAAAACCACCACATATTTTAGCACATTTGATTTTTGTCCATGAGCAAAACCCACCAAAAAAAATCTTAAAACCAACTATCCCTTAGTAAGGCACTCCATGATAAGCCTTCGGTAAATTCTTTGCGATCTAAAATCATCTAAGGCAGCTTTCCAACCATTTCTAAATGATACGCCTATGTAACATCAAAATGCTATTTATAGAAATACAAACTCATTTGTAAATAGCGTATTTATCTTTTACCTTGAGCTGAGTATAGTGCATTGATCAACTATCCGGTATTAGTCGTTTTTACTTGGGTTTGTAATTGAGATACAAGCACTTAGATGGTATCAAAAAAATCAACCAAGAAAGACATAAGGCGGATTTAGTGTATTAGTGGACTATATCCGGTTGTTATCTGGCATAATCGCAATGAAAAAACTGATCACTTTATTGATTCTTTTGCTTTCCATCTGTAGCGTAGAGGCTCAAAATGAAGATACAACAGAATTAGATGACCTCTTTCTAATCGAATTGGATTCTCTCGTACCAACAGACACTTTTTCCGTTTTCGTAACATACACAGAAACAAATCCACAATTTCCAGGTGGGGACGTGGAATTCTATAGATACGTGTTGAGTAACTTAGAATACCCAATGGCCGCCAGAGCCGCAGATATTGAAGGGAAAGTAATTATATCTTTCGAAATTCTCTCAGACGGAACTGTTAACAAGAATTCAGTAACCGTTGTGAGTTCATCCAGTCAACTTCTAAACCAAGAGGCTATGCGACTAATACAGAATTCACCTCCTTGGATTGCTGCAACAATTACGAAGGAAGATGAACAACCTAGGCCAATTGATTCAAGAATTTCCTTACCGATACCCTTTCGCTTAGGGAATTAGGAACGCCAGATAACAGGCGCTATCGGTTATATGCCAAAATGCTTTCTTGCTAGTTTCAGTGCAATTCGACCGTGAATCAGCCGCTGGGAAAGTGAGGTGATTTCTACTGAGTGCAGCTCGTGGGAGTTTTTAATCTTCATGGCGCACTGCGTATCTGATACTTTGAATGCACCGGCAGATAAGCTACTTTTATCGCAATTAATAAAGCTCGGAGGCCACAACGCCATATCTGAGCATTAAAGATAATGGTCTAAAGCATATGACCCTTAAAAACCTGAACAGAATTGAGCTAAATGTCCTTTAAAAAAGTAACCTTATTATCAGTACTCGTTTTAATCATTTGTGCTCTGATTGCTTTTGAAACCTTTAAAGACCAATTATTTTCAAATAATGACGTGTTAGAATTACTTAGCCATCAGGGAATTATTCTGAAAGATCCTTTTGAAATACTTGACAACTCAACTTCAAGTGCAATTGGTGATTATTCACATACATTTACTTTGCAACTTTCAAGTCAAGAAGTAGATCGCCTTTTATTAGAATTTAGAAGTGCAGAGAACTATGTGAATCTAATGGACAGTAGTAAGAACAGGCATGAGCCCTACATCTATTTCACCAAAAAACTTCGATCACAATATTTTGAAAAAGATAAGAGCTTCATTCAAAAATTCCATGAACCAATTGCTGGTTATGCTCCTAACTTTAGAATTATTACAATAGAAAAGGATACGAAACATCTGATATTTGAAGAAGTTGATGACTAAAATATCTCTAACATTAACTATCACTCCATGGTTATTACTGCTAGAGTCGAGTGCGACAGTTTCTACTTGCACCGGAAAATCTTCGCTTTTCCTCACTTCGATCAAAAAAGGTAGTGATGAAAATCGAAGATTTTCCTAATTTGTAACCGAAACAAAATTCACGTCAAGCACCACGGAGGATAGCTGGGAGTTAGAGACCATTGAGGAAAGTATAAATTGAGCATTTCAAATAGATTCCGAATCTACATTAGGGCAACATTCATTTACGTCCTTACTCTGCTTGCGTCAATTCTATTAATCCATCTTACAAATACATATGGAAATCGCCTAATGACCTTGATATCGGGTGGCTTACTCATTGTCGTTATGATCAAGTTTCCGATAGACATAGGAATTAGAACAATCAATCCTCAGAGTTTTAGTCAATACCTAAAAATAGGAGCAGTAATTGTAATTTGGAGTGCATTGCTAATTCTAAAAGTTGAAGTGAATGAATCAGCTAACTTTCACTCGTTCAACAGAATTAGTGAATCACGAAGGCACCTACATTACTTTCTTTTTAGCATATGGTCTTTGATACTGATATGGGAAACAACAATTCAAGTTGGAAATTTCATCTCAAAGAAAGTCTCTAACAAACGATGATGGCGCATGGCCTTACTTATGTATCTGCAAAGTGCCTGCAAGACATCCCGTTTATCTGCCGCCAAGAACCTGATGTGCTTTCTAATATATTCTGCTCGTGGGAGTTTTTAATCTTCATGGCGCACTGCGTATCTGATACTTTGAACGCACCGGCAGATAAGCTACTTTTATTGTTATTAATTAAGCTCGGAGGCCACAGCGCCATATCTGGGCGTTAACTACCACTATGGAGTCAGTAGAAGAAGTCATACCAAGAACCACAGAAGCACAAGAAATCCTAGACAAATTTGGATACTATTTGGACGAGTTTATGAACTTTGGGTCTCATGTAATAAAATGGGAAACAGATACTGCACGTGGAAGTGATGAGGATTTACCTCTTGAACTGCTTCTAAGACACTTTCTAGAACTTCTTGATTCAGTATCAATTCTCGCTAGAAATGCATCAATTGATCCCTGCAAACTAATCCTTAGAGGAATGCTTGAAGCATCGTTTGGAATAGAATACATTCTTGAAAAGAATACTCACGACCGAGCAATGTGCTTCTTGTTATGCCATACACACAAAAAATTAAAAACTTATAAGAAATTTGATCAAACCTCTTCTCAGGGAAAGAAGTATCAAAAAGACTTGAATTCGGATAAATCTTATAAGGAGATTGATTTATCTAAACTTCCTCAAACAGAAATTCAGAAAGCTATCAAGAATTCAGAATCAATTCTACGGTTACCAAAATATCATAACTATGAAAAAGAGTATCAGAGATCAGTAAAAACGGGCTCTAAGAATCCGAATTGGTACAGTTTGTTCAATGGACCTAGAAATATTAAAGATTTAGCTGATTATCTTAATCGTACAGGTCTTTATGAAATCTTGTATAGACATTGGTCTGGTTCTATTCATGCAACTGATATTATTGACGGAAATATATCTTCCTCAAAGACTGGGACTGTTGACTTTATTCAGATTCGCTATTTGAAAGACGCACAATCAGTAGTGTCACATACTATGAACCTCGCACTAACAGTTTTTCAACTAATAATCGATCATAGAATACCAACCAAAAAATCTGAATACACTACTTGGTATCTGACTGTACGAGATACTTTCATGGAGATCAGTTCAGGTAAGAACAACATTATCCAGATTAAATGATTAAAGGGAAGCACGTGTTGGGATAAGACGGATAGAAGTAGCTAAAAAACACTATCAACCATAAGCTAACTGAGCTATTTGCAGAGACAAGTTCTATCCGGTACTTTTATAGAAATTTGAAAAGTCCAACTTACGGATGATAGTTGGACGTTACAGCACATAAACTTCAATGAGCATATTTGCGATTTTAGCCTTAATACTTCTTGCAATAATTGGTAATCTTCTATGGTTTTGGCTTAAGAACGATCTCAAACAACTTGGCTACAAAACTCACTTTTTCAGAGGGCATTTTAACGACCTTTCAAACGCTGCTGAAGTAATCAAGAAAACTGATGATCCACAAACTAAGAAAACTTACCGGAGCGTCCTATTCTCAATAATTGGAGCTATCATTTTGATGCCAACAATCTTCTTTACGAACATCCCAACAATGAGAAGCCATCGATGCAAGCGATTTAACGATTACTTAGAACATCAGGTGCAAGGAGTAGTTGAATCAAAATTTATTAACTCTTCCAACCACAACATAAGAACTCTGAACCTGAGGGACGGGAAGAGGGAAACCCAAACTCCAATATTCGTAACAGAACTATACGAATACCTACAACCGAACGACAGTATCAGTAAAATTTCAGGCTACATTGAACTCAGTGTTTATCGGAATGGGAACGAACGGACTTTCAACGTGGACAGATCCTTTTGGTGTAAGGACTAAACGTGCTGTATCAGACGCCATCAGTTATATGCCTAGGCGGCCCCACCAAAGTGCTTTCTGGCAGATTTCAATGCAACTTGATCGTGAATCTGCCGCTGAGGAAAGTTTGGTGCCTTCTTCTGAGTGTAGCCTACGCGGCGCGGCTCGCAGGAGTTTTTATCTTTATGAGCGCAGTGGTTATTTGAACCCAGCCTGCGGCAGGCAGGCGTTAGGAGCTTCCCCTTGCCGGGCACGACAAATTTCACTAGATTGTACTCTTTACAAGCTGTGGGTCGAGCTGCGTAGGCATACAACCGATTTGTACTATGTACAAATCCAAAAAATATTAATGATTTTAGGAGGTTTATTTACTTAAATCATCCTGTTAGGCAGAGGTCAAGGCTTCTGCCGATTTTTTTCAACTCGATAAATTATTGTCCTACATCAACTAATAGATATTCAACATTCTTTTTATCAATGTATTATAAAGTATTTCTACGTTCGGGATCAAATACGTTCAAATTTTATGGTGCTTTAGAACAAAATACTTGTATAACGGTTTTTTATAACAATCTCCTCAGGTTAAATATGTCCGATTCAAGAAAATAATCAAGTGTATCAATTCTATCTTCGAATGCTAGTAGTTTTTTCAGGTATACACATCTCCTATTGCGTCTATTATACCGGAACGCATCGCATTTTTTATTCAACACAGCATGCGACGAATTCCTGCAAACTCCTCAATAATATTTACCCTCTTTCAATTCTTTTTTTGAATCACGACTGATTTATTCGATTATCAACAACCGGTTATTCTCGACCTACTGATAAAAACTCCTCCAACCTTTTGAGGAAAGTGCTCAATGGCTTTTTTAGCGATTAGTATCAAAGAGCTATAAGCGTTTTTACTACAACGCTCAGATTCTTCTCGCTGAAATTCCCTTGGAATACCAACCGTCTGACTATTACGACTAGCAAATACCTTCGATGTAAGCATATTTAAATGTACGATAATGAATAGATTTCAACTCGGTTTAAGACTCAGCCCAAGCCTACCAACCAGTGATATCACCAAAATAAAGGCAATCGAAGCAATCAAAGTATAACTCAAACTTTGCGCTAACCCCCATCCTATCACAATTGGGCCGATAGCTGTGGCAACAACCATAATCATGGTGATCATACTTTTAATGGCTCCTAAGTTTTTCACTCCATAAAGCTCAGCCCAAATAGCCACACCGGTCAATGAACCAAGACTAGCCGTAATCCCAACCAAAATCATGTAGCACACGGCTACAAGCCGATGATCCAAAAACAAAAGGAGCAGCAACCCTAAGGCAATGGGGATCAAATAAAAGGAGAAAACCCTTTTAGCAGAAAACTTATCGACTAACCAACCTCCCATAAATGAGGTCAATACTTTGGCTATTCCATAACCAATGAAGCAAGCAGCCATCCATTCCATAGTCCATCCTTTTGCGGATGCGAGCATATTTTGATGAATAAAAATACCTGTAATAAAAAATGGCAGAAATACGAAAGCTGGCAGAATCATATAAAATCTCGGATCCCGAAACACTTGCTTTACTGTAAAGTCATTTTTGTCATTAGCGAACTCTTCATTAACACTATCAGGCTCTTTTCGAGCTCTGAGTATTAAAAACTGCGTGAATGGAATAAAAATAAGCAAAACTGCTCCAACAGGAAAAAGCCAAGAAGTTTGCCAGCCATACTGTGCAATAAGCCATACAAATAGCAATGGAGTTAAAGTTTCGGCGAATGCCAGACCAAGACTAGAAACAGACAATGCCTTACCTCTATTTGATGAGAAGAAACGAGCGATGGCTGTTGAGCCAATAAGAATCATAGATCCCTGTCCAAAAAAACGAAGCAAGAACAAACCAAAAATCAACAAAACGATATTGTCAACTTGGAACATCACAATGGAAGCGAGTACTAAGCCCAGCCCACCAAATAGACTTAATAATCGAAGAGACAATGTATCTATAAACCTACCGACGAGCGGAAGCAAGAATGCACTGCTCAAGGTTGCTACTGCATAAGCATTGCTGAAATTACCAGAAGACATGTTCAAGTCTGTGAGCATGAATGGGACCGAGACGCTTATCAAAAACGTCTGCCCAATACTGGAAAAGAAATAATGAAGCATTCCATAAGACAGGAAATTTGGATGCTTGCGAATAATTTGAAGGTAGCTCACTTTATAAATTGAATGCCAAAAGTAGCGTTTGTTATCCCCGAAATATGATCTCTCACAATTGAAGTTGAAATAATTAATTAAAATTGGCTGACTTATGTAGTCGACTACATTTATAATCTCTAGCTTTATGTAGTCAACTACATAATATGAAAGATTTTGCTCTAGAATTGGGTTGTTTGGGTTTTACGATGCGTTTGAAACGCATCAGCGATGCGATGATGCAGGATGGCAAGCGAATGTACAAGCAACTGGGAATAGACATAGAGCCAAACTGGTATATTATTTTCCGTCTTTTAAAAAAAGAAGGTGAAATGACCGTCACACAAATTGCTGATGGCATTCAACTAGCGCATACTTCTGTGATTACCCTCACTAATAAAATGATCAAGGCTGACTATATCACTTCTACGCCATGTCACATAGACACACGCCGTAGATATCTCGATTTATCAAAAAAAGCAGAAGAAAAACTACCTGAACTAGAGCGAATATGGAATGCCGGAGAACAGGCCGTAATCGATGCGCTTGCAGAAACAGAAGTGATGTCCGCCCTTTCGCTCATTGAAGAACGATTCAATGATAAGGGGTTTAGAGAAAGGACTATTGAAATATTAAATTCATCAAAATGACGACTATTACTCAAACCGAAATGCCTGTGGAGGTTATATTTTTCGACCCGCAATACGCAAAGCAATTTGCGGATATTAATTATGATTGGTTAGAAAAATATTTTGAAATAGAAACCCATGATAGAGAAATACTTGAACATCCAATGGAAGAAATCATGGACAAAGGTGGACAAATATTTTTTGCATTATATGACAACAAAGTCATCGGAACCGTTGCGCTAATCGTGGAAGAAGAAGGCGTTTTCGAGTTGGCTAAAATGGGCGTTTACACAGAATATAGGAGATTGAAAGTTGGACAACTACTCATTGATCACGCAATCAACTATGCTAAAGAAACGGGATATCGCTCATTGGTTCTCGATTCCAGCACGAAACTTCCTCCAGCCTTAAATCTATATATCAAGAATGGATTCAGAGTGGTGCCACTCACAGGCTGCTCTCCATATGCTCGATGCAACATCAGAATGCAGTTAGATTTCTAACACTTCTTACACCTACCCCATTTCATTTTTGCTTTTTTTTCTAACAAAACATGTGTGCATTGAGTCATCGCCATTTGCTTTTTTTGGCCTTTTTGACAGTTAACCTCATTTGGAGTACGACCCATTTAGCCATTGTCATTGGTTTAGAAGGTTTTCCACCTTTTATGATGGCGGCTATTCGTTTTATTATTGCGGGGAGTATTTTGGTGGATACAAGCTTCTGAAATAAAGCACCTTTTCCAAAATATCAATCGCTCTTAAAGAACAGTATTATTGGCCTGATTGTGCTCGTTGGAGGACAATGCTGGCTCATTTGGTCGGAGCAATATATTGAATCTGGATGTGCCTCAGTGTTGACTGCTACATTAACTATTTGGTTTGTAATGCTCGACAAAGCCAACTGTAAATATTATTTCACTACATCCGCCATCATCACAGGAGTTGTTATGAGTTTTGGAGGTATTTTGATGCTCTTCAGGGACAAACTCACTGCTTCCATTCCTGCAGAAGAAATTCAAACGCAAGTCTTTGCTTCTTTCATCGTATTATTGGGCGCGATGTGTTGGGTTGTTGGAACTTTGTTTTATAAGTCTCGCCCTGCCCCTAGCTCTATCTATCAAAACCTAGGCTGGCAGTTGCTTTTCGGAGCAGTCTTTAGTCTACTCATTAGTCTATTCTTTAACGAAACTGATACGTTCATAATGTCAAATGTAAGCTGGCAAGCATGGGCTGCTATAGTATACTTGTACATTGCAGGATCAATAGCGGCTTATGTCGCTTACACTTGGCTACTCACTCAGCAGCCAGCAACAATCGTTGGCATGTATGCTTTTGTCAATCCGATTGGCGCTGTGTTCCTTGGTTGGTTCCTTGCCGATGAAGTCATTTCTCCCAATCAAATGATCGGGCTGTTTGTCATTATTGGTGGTGCGCTTTTGATTAATAGAAATAAGAAGAAAAAGACTTAGGGAATTTAATACTGTGTTAACAATAAATATTTTGTCAAATGTTTTGACAATAAATATTTTGTCTATATTTTTGACAATAAATATTTTGTCAAATGTTCAACACTACCATCGGTCAGCCTGCAGAAGGCGATAGCTATTTCAAAAGGGACAAACTGGATCTTCTCTTCTGGAAATATATTGATAAAGGAACTCATCTTTTAATCTCTGCTCCTAGAAGAATTGGGAAAACATCATTTCTGAAAAGTATAGTTCAACAGAATTCTTCAAAGTGTATGGTTAAATATCATACTACAGAATCGATCAATAAGTCAAATGAATTTTTTAAACGATTGTACAAGAGTTATCTAGAAGAAATTTCTACTAATCAATCTCTATGGGAACAAGCCATTGCTCTGGTCAAAAAGAATGAAATAAAAAAGCTTAGCACGGGAGGTATCGAACTCGGATCAACTGAACTAAACTATTATGAAGAGTTTAAACGAGTGGTGGAAAAGGTTCCTGTTAATAAAAAGATCGTATTCATTATTGATGAATTTTCCGAAACACTTGAAAATATAATCAATGGTTTTGGCGATGAGTCAGGAAGAAATTTTTTACATCAAAATCGAGAACTACGACAAGACGATTCTATAAAAAATCAAATAACTTTTGTTTATAGCGGATCAATAGGGCTTGGAAATATTGCAGAAAGAATTGATGCCTCGAAAATCATCAACGATATAAAAGACTTCTCTATACCCGTTCTGACAGAACCTGAGGCTCATTCATTAATTGAATTAATCCTCGATGATTCAAAAATTAAGTTTTCTGATATAGATAAGGACTATTTTTTACAGCGAATCAAATGGTATATCCCATATTATATTCAAATAATATTAGACGAAATTGAGAATCAATTAATTGCTGAATCGGCCAATGAAATAACGGCTGAAAATATAGATCAAGCTTTTGACGATGCGCTTGCTATCAGAAATTATTTTGAGCACTGGTCTACTCGTTTGCGGACTGCTTTAAAAGGCGATGATTACTCCTACGCCAAAGAGGTGCTTAGTTTGATATCCAAATCCGAATCTGGATTATCTAAAACTGATCTCTTAGACCAATCCTATAAAATCAATGTCGATGATCATCAAAATATTATTCGGACACTGGAATATGATGGATACATTCATTTAATCGATTCCACACACTACGTATTCAATTCTCCTTTGCTAAAAATATGGTGGGAAAGAAACATTTCAATTTAATATTATCATGAACGAAGTTATTTATCGTCCACAAAATAAGCCTGAAAAGGAGCTCAAAGATGATTTTGTAATCAGACTTGCTGAATTTCAAAAAATCAACAATAGCTTAAAGAATGATCTCAAAAATGGATCTCCACAACACTTAATACTCCAAGGAATGCGTGGAACGGGAAAGACAACCCTCATGTATCGCACCTTCTATGAAATAAACGATCAATACCGAAGTAAAGGCTATGTTCCTGTGATATTCAGCGAGGAACAATATGGCGTAAGAACGCTTTACAAATTTTGGGAGCAAATAGCTCTGTACCTTGAAAACAACGAAGAAGCTTACGCTGGCTTATGGCATGAAATGCAAGAAGCACAAGATTTCGATGACTATGAAGACCGTTGTTTTGAAATACTTAAAAAGTATGTAGAAAGAGAAAAACATCGCTTGATTCTGCTTATTGATAATTTTGGAATCATGATCGACAAGTTCCAAAAACAAGAACAACAGCGATTAAGAGAAATACTCATCACTTTTTCAGGTCTGAAAATTATCGGTGGGTCATCTGTCTTGCTAGAAAGTTTTTTTCGATACGATAAAAGTTTCTTCGATTTCTTCAAAGTAATTCAGCTGACGCGATTAGATCACAAAGCTGTTATTACCCTACTCACGCGACTTGGAGTAAAAAAAGGCACTGACAAGATAGAAACGATCATAAAAACACAAGCCGGTCGAATAGATGCTCTTCGTATTCTGACAGGAGGTGTCCCTAGAACAATCGTTTTACTCTTTGAAATTTTATTAGACAATCAAAATGGTAATAGCATTGAAGATCTCAAGAAATTATTGGATGATGTAACGCCGTTATACAAACACCGAATGGACGAGCTTCCAGCACAGCAGCAAGAAATCGTAGATAAACTGGCGCTCAATTGGGATGGTATGTCGACATCAGAAATAGCTAAGAAAACCAGAATGGACAGTAAGGCAGTTTCCGCTCAACTAAACAGCTTAGTCAAAAGCAATGTAGTTCATGCTGAAAAATCTACCGGAAAAAACAAGTTCTACCAGTTAGAAGAGCGATTTTTCAACATTTGGTACTTAATGCAGCATGCACCACGGAACTCACAACAGAAGGTCATTTGGTTGACTAAGTTCTTAGAAACTTGGTGTGATAAAAACATGCTCAATGAGCATGTGAACACTTTCCTAATCAAGTTAAAATCCGAAACGCTAAATTCAGATTATATCAACATCTTAACATCTGCACTTATACAAACAGAAGGAATTGACTGGACAATGAGAGAAGATTTGATAAACGAGTCGAACCAATTTCTAATGAATGAGCCTTTAATTTCGCCCCTGCCATTCAACGAGTTTTCAGATAAATTCAATTCTCACATTGAAAATAAAGACTTAAAAAAAGCTAAAAATATTCTTGACAAAGCCTTATTACCGTCCAGTCAAAAATTATTCTATCTAGGTATTATTGAGATCTTTACAGGAAATTTTGATGCCGCTGAGCTGACATTAAATGAATCTCTTTTAAAAGGCAATAACTCGGCTGCACATTTATTAGGTAAAATTTTTAAAGAAGAAAAAAACAATACTGTCCAGGCCAAAAAATTCTTTGAAAGAGATATCGATAACTCAAGTTCTAATTTAGAACTTGCTGAAATTTATGATGAAGAAAACGACCTAGAAAATGCTGAGAAATACTATTTACTTGCTATAAAAAATGGGAGTAAAAAGGCACTGAAAGATTTAGGTATGTTCTATGAAGATAAACTGAACGATTTTGAAAAAGCGGAAGATTATTACATGAAGGCCAGAGAATCAGGTGATCAAACTGCAATCCACAACTTAGCTCAACTTTTAACTTTTATTCTGAATAAAGGCGAAGTGGGAAAAAAGTATTTGGTCGAAGAGATTAATAATGGAAATAAGTACGCTGAATTCTCTTTAATGATTTTAGCTTTTTACTTTAACTGGTCAGAATTCAAATCAAAAATTTCAGAGATAATTGATAACAACAAAGAAAATACAGATGAACAGCAAATTCTTGCTTCTATAATTTTCTTATTGTGGCTAGACAGAACCGAAGATTCCCTTAAAAAGTTAGATGATGTTTTAGGTATATTGAATATATCAGAAAACCAACCATCTCTAGGGGAAGTATTAAGATTCCTTATAGTTAAAAAACTTTATCACTACACCTATTCCCTATTCGAACGTGAAGACCTTAAGTTAAAAGATCATTTTAAAGTGCATTATTATGCCTTGATGAAAATCATGGAAGACGAATATCCAAATGAAATTAAACGAATGGGACGAGAGCTTGAAGAACCAGTGAATCAAATGGTGGAACACATAAAAGCAGAAACTATAAGGTATGACGAATAATCTAAATCCTGTCAGGTTTTAAAAACCTGACAGGTCTATTTCTATTTTCAATCTTTATAAACCACTCCCGCTTTCATCACAAAGACTACCTTTCCCATTGCCGAAATATCTTTTATCGGATCACCTTGCACCGCTACAATATCAGCCAAAAAACCTTTTTTGATTTGTCCTAGTTCTTCAGACATATTGAGGATTTCAGCATTCACTGATGTGGCGCTTTGAATGGCTTCCATCGCAGGCATTCCCTCAGCGACCATGTAGCCAAATTCTTTATAATTTTCCCCATGAGGAAAAACCCCAGCATCAGTTCCAAATCCAATAGGCACGCCCTTTCTATAAGCTCTGCCGAAAGTTGTGCTGATCTGTGGTCCGACCAGTTTGGCTTTTGGGACAATAATAGCGGGATAATAGCCCTCTTCTTCAGCAAAGTTAGCAACAGCCATACCCGCGGTAATTGTCGGAATGTAATACGCGTTTTTTTCTATCATCAACTCCATTGTTTCATCTGACATGAACGTTCCGTGTTCAATGGTCTTCACTCCCGCCATGACTGCTCGGCGCATGCCATCATCGCCATGGGCATGGGCAGCTACATGAAATCCAAGATCAGTCGCTGTTTCCACAATCATCGCCATTTCCTCCTCTGTAAAATGAGGACCTAACCCATCTTTAGCAACACTCAACACACCTCCTGTCGCCGTTATCTTTATCAAATCTGCTCCATTTTTATATCGCTGGCGAACGGCTTTTCGAGCATCTTCTACGCTGTTGACTATGCCATCTTTAGGTGATGGATCTCCCATCAAATCTTTTCGGTATCCGTTGGTTGGATCAGCGTGACCCCCCGTAATCGCCAGCGATTTTCCTGCTGTAAAAATCCTTGGCCCTACTACATATCCTTTATTGACAGCATTTCTCAAGGAGATATTGACCCCTGATCCGCCCAAATCTCTGACCGTCGTAAAACCTGCCATTAATGTTCGTTTGGCATACACGGTAGACTCAAATGCAACATCGGCTGGATCCAATTGAAATTCTTTTAAATACCCATCACGGCTCGTTTCATTTTCTAAATGAACATGCATATCGATCAGTCCTGGAAGAATGGTGTAAGCTTTCAAATCAATCAACAGATCGTTTTTCTCTGGCTTTACATAGCCTTTAGCAACGTCAACAATCTTATCATTTTCGATAACAATCGTTCGCTCTGAAAATATTTGATCTGATTTTCCATCAATCAGCTTGCCAGCATGGATATACGTTTTTTGAGAGAATAATTGAAAACTGATAAGCAGACTGATGAGTAATAAAAGGTTTTTCATGGGATATTTTTTAGATCTTGTAAAATAGTAAATAGCCATTTATCATGAAGACTTAAAATACAAAGTCAGTCTACTTTACCTTACTTTAAAAACATATTACATGGAATCCATGAGATAACTACACAAATAAGTGCCTTGAAAAATATTAGCGTTAATAAATTTAAAAAAGTCTTCTAAATGCTTGAACCCCTGCATTTGTTCTGATAAAATGTTGATCATTTTGACATTACAACATTTAACTTCGTTTCAAATTAGTCTTTAACAATTACTAAAAAGGAATGAACCTTTTCACTTTTCAAAACCTCCAAAAGCAACTCGACTTCATTCATGAAATCGACAAGCTCAAATACATCCAAAGGAAGACCCGCCTATTCAATAGTGATCGCCACGAAAATGACGCAGAACACAGCTGGCATTTGGCGATGATGGCCATGGTGCTTGCGGAGCATGCCAATGGGAAAATAGAGGTCTTAAAAGTGATAAAAATGCTTTTGGTGCATGACCTTGTGGAAATAGATGCAGGTGATGTTTTCTTTTTTGACACCAATAATAACCACGACAATAGAGCAGAAGAGCAAGAAGCGGCCAAACGTATTTTTGGACTCTTACCTGAAGAACAAGGTGCTGAGCTAATCGCGATTTGGGAAGAATTCGAGGAAAATAAAACCATCGAGTCACGCTTCGCTAATGCGATAGACAAATTGGAACCTATGATGCAAAACGCGACCAACGGTGGAGGAACTTGGAAGGAATTTAATGTGAGCCGATCAACAGTGATTGAAAAAAAAGAAGATATGAAAAACGGCTCTGAGCATTTATGGGAGCATGCATTAAAGCTGCTCGACGAATGTCTTGAGAATGGTGATATCAAAGAATAATTAAAAGAAATATTTTAAACTGATTTCTGTTTGTGAAGATCTAAAGGAGTATAAAACTCCTTTTCAAATATCTTAAAATCATGCAAAAATGGCTTTGAAAAATCATAAATGATCGGTGTATTAATATCTTCCTGATCAACACATTTTAAACAGAACTTAGTGTACTCATGAAGATGTTTCCAACCATTTTCATTGGTTGCTTTTAAGAAATCTATAAAGTCGTTTATATTCTGAAAATAATAATTGACTCTTTTTGCATTTATTGCATAAGAGTATTTTCTGTAAGTTCTTCGAGGGTTTGGAGTCTCTTGGATAAATGACATTAATAAAAATGCTAGATGATTGTTAAAAACGAACGACTTGATTATTTCTTGTGACTTTACGGGAAATCTATCTAATTCACTAGAATCATCCTGAATTCTAATATAGCAATTACTGTAGGTAGCTTCTACTTGATAATTATACTCGTCGGCCTTGTTTGTAAGTTGTTCAAGATGAAATATATTCTTCTCGATTAAATCATCTGAATTAAACAAAAGATTTCCTGTTGAATCTAACTTCTCACCTTGAACGGCAAATTCTCTCAGGTTCTTTGTAAGTTCACTTGAGAATCCGTAACCGGACTCTACCCCTTGCTTTAATAACCCAGAATAGAATTCTTTCAATTGTGAATCTTCTGAGTAAAATTTTTTACGAATGCTTAAATCAAAATCAAACATCCACATTAAAAGTGTGCGGTTGGTATAGGCAATAAAATATGGTAGTTTAT
>JBLIIJ010000065.1:0-22369 GCA_047635055.1 Cyclobacteriaceae bacterium
TGGTATAGATGATCTCTGAAAGAATCGTCATTCTCAACTTGACTGGAAATCCTATCATCAGAGTTTTAGTTAGGCTCGATTCATAGAAAAACTAGATGATGAGATCCCTGCATGAGCAGGAATGAAGATCGACTTACTGAACCCTACTTTTATCTTCTAGGAATATTTTTTAATACTATCCATGAAAGTTCTCTTATATGTCTCACCAATAGCGATGTATTTTTCTCCAATTAGCACTCTGGCCTTTTCAATTTGATCGATTTGATGCATAGAAACGGCAAAGGACTTATGTACTCGCACAAAGTACGGCGGTAGTTTTTCTAACAGCTCATTGAAATTTTGAAGCGTCAGTATCCTCTCGGTTTTCGTGTAAATACTTAAATAATCCCTCAGTCCCTCCACATAAAGTATATTATCAAATCTGACTTTCTGCAATTTTGTTTCTGTTTTGACAAAGAAATAATCAGGCTTAGAAGTATCAAAAGCAACAATCGTTGGTTGTGAAGGTGACTTACTTTTTCTGTCTAAAGCCTTTTGAGTGGCTTGCAGAAAACGTCCAAATGATATTGGTTTTAACAAGTAATCAACAACATCAAGATTAAAGCCTTCAATGGCATATTCACTATAGGCTGTTGTTAAAATAACTTGAGGTTTTTTATTAATAATTTGCAACAATTGTGTCCCGAGTATTTGAGGCATTTGAATATCCAGAAAAAGCAAGTCAACATCATTTTGTTGAAGAAAAGTCAATGCTTCTAGCCCATTCTCAAATTGCCCCTTCAAATCAAGGAATGGCACCTGACTTATGTAGTCAGTAATCTTATCAAGAGCCAAAGGCTCATCATCTACTGCGATACAACTAATCTTCATTTAGAGAAATTTTAAGTTCAACTTTATAAGTATTATCATCTTGCACTACTTTCAAGCTATGTCTTTTGGGGTAAATCAACTCAAGTCTTCTTTGCACATTGGCTAAGCCAATACCGCCCGTAATATCCTTTTCCATGGGTTTATTAGAAACACTATTTACCACCTCAAAAATAATTTCATCATCATTTAAAGAAAGATTACAATTGATAAATAGATCATTGAAATCAGCATGTTTAAACGCATTTTCAACAAAGGGAATGAAAATCATCGGGGCTATTTTAGTTTGAAAATTTTTAATATCGCAGTTAAATGATAATGCACTCTTCTTCTTTATACGCATTCTCTGCAATTCGAAATAGCTATCGATATATTCTATTTCTCTATTCAAAGTCACATAATCCACATTGCTCTCATACAACATATATCGCATAATGCCAGACAGTTTCATGATCGCTTCAGATGCCTCAGCACTCACCTTATAGACCATGGCATCAATGTTATTTAACGTGTTGAATAGAAAATGAGGGTTCACTTGATTGCGCAACATGCCCAATTCACTTTTCAAATGCTGCGTCTCCATTTGTTCCTTAATCGTTAGATTTTTAAACCAATCCACCATGAACCTCAGAAAGAAGGCGGTCAGAATATTTAAAAAAACGGTAATACTCCGACGTAACCACTCCTGCCAATAATCTGCCTGTCCTGCTGATATGTTAATTTGATCTTCAGACATCTGCACTGCCACTGCCTGGATCGAAAGCACGCCCAATTCATCATCAATGTACATTTTTATTCCTGGGTATAAAACGAAGATCAAAATGGTGATTAGTACAAATTTCCATGTTTCCTTATTGAGCCATCTAGGAATGAAGTAATAGAAGTAACTGTAAAATATCGCCCACTTAAATGGAAAGGAAATCAACGCCCACTTCAGGTAACCTAAGAGAGAAATATCCTCCGCCAATTGTCTAAAGATGCCAGTAAGTATTAATATATCGAGCCAAAAAGCAATCTGAAGAATTATTTTAATCAAGCGAGAACCTCGCGAGGTTAGATCAATACTATTCATAGATCAAATATATCCTAGTTATTCACCATTCAATAAGCCAATCTACCAACGGTGCATTTTGATCTACCTTCTTAGAAGAATAATCGATAACCTTGATGGTAGGTTATTTCATCCGCTTCGTAGATTATTAACACATATTAATCTATTTCTTTTTGCAGGCTGGACAACTTCCTTTCTGTTTGTCGCATCTCCTAGCAAAAAAGGACCACTCATTATGAAAGTATTACTCACATTTTTGATTTCATTCGTTATTTCCTGTGTGCCTGTACTAGGGCAAAACATCTTGATCACCGGATCAGTCACTGATGCAGAAACAAACGATCCTCTCCCTTTTGCAACCGTAGGAATTAACAATAGCGCATTTGGCACAGTGTCTAATGGAGATGGATTCTTTGAGCTATCATTACCCGAAAAATACCAACAATCTTCATTGAAATGCTCCTATCTCGGTTATAAATCCACCGTAGTTCCACCCAACAAATTGGGAAAGTCAATGACCATTAGACTTGAAAGGTCGACTATTGAATTAGCAGGTGTCATCGTGAGACCCTTGGCTCCCGAAGATTACATTAAACGAGCAGTTAAAAAATTTCCTGAAAATTATACCACTGACCCGTTTAGCTCTACAGCCTACTATCGTGAGAAGTTTACCGAGAATGGCAACTTCCTAGGCATGTCCGAAGGTTACTTCAAATCTTATTCACCAAACTATCAGGACACGGTAAAAAACCAATATCAATTATTACTTCATCGCAAAGTAGATGATATAAGTGAAGTCGCCTTTCTCAAAAATAAGAGAGATAAAAAAGAAAGAAAGGAGGCTAAAAAAGCTAATAAGACTGCTGAAAAAGGAAAGGATATTGAAGCCGATACATTAAAAAATGATATTGATGCGGGTATATTGACAGCCAATTTTGGAGGCCCTGAGGAAGTGCTAAATGGAGATGTGGTCCGAAATTTAGATGACTTTCTTGATAGTGCACAATTTAAAAAATACAGCTATCAGTTTGAACAAGATTTTGACGATGATGATAAGAAAATAATGGTCATTAGTTTCAAGTCAAAAGGTACTTATGAGCACGTGAAACAAAAAGGCATCATCTACATTGACCAACGCTCTGAGGCAATCATAGCCATTGATTTCACAGGAGAAGTTATCATCCCCATACTTGTTCAACCCATCCTATTTGCCCTTGGCTTCAGTTTAAATGATATGTATATCACTAAAAAATTACGGTATCAGCAAATAGATAAAAAGTGGTTTCCAAATACCATACAATGGGACTTTACAGCTGAGTTGAAAAAAAGATATCTATTCAAATCAAACGAAACTTCTGTATTTGCTGGTGAGCAGATTTACAACATTGACCAAATCATCTTGGCTGGCCCAGAAGAAATACCAGCTACAAAGAGATTTGATGGAAGTAAGGATATCGAAGAACAAGTCCATCAGGTTACTGGACTCGACTGGTCTGACGTCAATACACTCAAAATAGAAGATTTAAAAAAACAGAAGACGCTGTAATTCTGCAAAGGCTTTTTTTACTAATTGATAAAACCACAAATGCTTTAACTATGAACCTATCTATCCAAAACCTTTCAAAAACATATCCTAACGGTGTGCATGCGCTTAAAGGCATTGATCTGGAAATCCCCGTAGGCATGTTTGGCCTACTAGGACCCAATGGTGCTGGCAAATCGTCATTGATGCGAACTATCGCTACACTACAAGAACCTGATACTGGCACAATAATGCTTGGAGATATCAACGTCTTAAAGCAAAAAGATGATGTAAGGAAAGTACTTGGGTATCTACCTCAAGAGTTTGGCGTCTACCCTAAAGTTTCCGCAGAAGATCTACTAGATCATGTGGCTGTTCTAAAAGGTATTGTCAATAGAAAAGAAAGAAAGGAACTCGTTAAAGCATTATTATACAAGACCAACCTTTACCAACACAGAAAGAAAAATTTAGGCGGATATTCAGGTGGTATGAAGCAACGATTTGGCATTGCGCAAGCCTTGATTTCAGACCCGAAACTCATTATTGTTGATGAGCCTACAGCAGGTCTCGACCCGGCAGAAAGAAATAGATTTCTTAACCTCCTAAGTGAAATTGGAGAAAATACGGTCGTCATCCTTTCCACACATATCGTAGATGATGTGCGAGAGCTTTGTACCAATATGGCCATCATCAATCAAGGAGAAGTGTTGCTCAAAGGCAATCCTTTAGAAACGATCAAATCTATAGAAAGTAAGATTTGGAGAAAAACCATTGAAAAAGACGCACTGGAGGAATACAAAACAAACTTCACTGTCATTTCGGAGAGACTCATTGCAGGTCAGCCTGATATTCATGTATTGAGTGATACGCAACCCGACAACTCTTTTGAGTCCATTCCTGCAGATTTGGAAGATGTGTATTTTTCAAAAATTCATGAAACACTTAATCCTGTCCAATCATAAACCGAATAATCATGTTAGAATTCATAAAATTTGAACTGAATTATCGATTTCAGCGACCGGTCACCTACATCTACTTTTTCCTTATTCTAGCCATGTCTTTTATCACCACAGCTACTGACGTAGTGCAAGCAGGTGGTAGTGGTGGAAAGGTGATGGAGAATGCGCCGAATATCTTAGCAGCCTTGATGCTCGCGATCATGATATTTGGGATTTTTGTCGCATCAGCAGTCATGGGAGTTCCTGTACTTCGCGATTTCGAACACAAGACCGACTCCATGATTTTCACTACACCGACGAGCAAAATGAGCTACCTGGGTGGAAAATATATTGGCTCATTTTTGACACTCCTTTTCATTTGCTCAGGAATACTATTGGGAAGCATGCTCGGACAAGCAATTCCATGGCCATGGCTAGACAATGCCGATCGGTTGATGGAATTCAGCTTTATGAACTACTGGAACCCATTCTCCCTATTTGTACTGCCCAACCTCTTCGTATTTAGCTCCATCTTTTTCGCTGGTGGTGCTTTAGGCAAAAGAATGGTCGTTGTGTATGCACAAGGAATCATCCTCTTTATGGGATATTTAGCAGCCTCGCAGTTTTTATCCCAAATGGATAATCAAGAAATGGCCGCATGGTTAGATCCATTTGGTTTTGGTGCTTTATCCGTAGTGACCCAATACTGGACGGTAACTGAACAAAATCAGAATCTTATTCCTTTTGTGGATTCAATCCTTACCAATCGATTGATTTGGTTGGTTGTTGGCATACTATCTTTAGTCTTGACCTATTTCCGTTTCAATTACAATCAGGCAGGAATGGCTTCAAAGAAAGCGAAGAAAAATGCCAAAAGAGCGGTTCAGGAACTTGTTAATAACATTGCCATTCCAATTGCTCACCCATCATATAATCTTCAGGCACAATTAACGCAGCTCAGAAGCTTAACCTGGTTTTATTTCAAATGGATCGTTAAGCAAGGTCCATTTCTCTTCATCGCATTTGCAGGGATTTGCTTCCTATTAATCCTTGGATTGACAGGCGGTGCTGGAGGTTATGATATTGAAGTCTATCTCACCAGTGCACGTGCAGTGCAGTTGATTGGTGCGTTTAATTTATTCTTCATCATCATCACAGTCTTCTATACAGGTGAAATCGTATGGAAAGAACGTGACATGAAAATGAACTTGATTTATGATGCGCTACCCTTCAAAAATTACATAAGCATGGCTAGTAAATTCCTAGGGATGGTTTTGATGAGCGTTTTCCTTTTGACAGTGCTCATGTTTACCGGAATTTTACTTCAAGTACTAAAAGGGTATCCGGTCATAGAGTGGGGTGTTTATTTCACAGGATTGTACACTGATACACTCGCCTTAATGACTCTTTATTTGATCTTAGGGCTTTTTATTCAAGCAGTAGTTAATCAAAAGTTTTTGGGCTTTGGATTAATGTTCATCTTCTATCTTTCGTTTTTAGTTTTAGATGAATTAGGGATAGAACATGCCATGTTCTATTTCGGAAATGCACAGCTTGGCACTTATTCTGAAATGAACCAATATGGACATTATGTAGCGCCCTTTTCTTGGTTCAATTTATATTGGTTTGGATTAGCAGCCGTGCTTTATGGAATAGCCATCTTATTTTCTGTGAGAGGATTAGATAGCAAGTTTTCAATCAGGTTGAAGCTCTCCAAATTGAGATTAAACACACAAGCTTCCTTGACGATTATCGCCGCACTTCTGATATTTGTTTTAAGCGGTGCATTCATTTATTACAACACCAATGTGATCAACGAATTTCAAAATTCTGAAGATCAGAAAGACCTGCAAGCCGACTATGAAAAAACGCTGGGCAAGTATGAATCCTTCAATCAGCCTAAAATTATAGGAACAAAACTCGATGTTGAGTTATATCCAAAATCACGTGATTTCACGGCCAAAGGATATTTCTTAATGAAGAACAAGAGTGATGAAGTTATTAGTGAAATTCATATACAAGAACCTGCCGATGCGCAGTTGAAAACCACATTATCCTTTGAAGGCGGTGCAGAAGTTCAAGAAGTATTTGAAAATTTTAATTATACAATTTATAATCTGACTCAACCGCTAAATCCTGGGGATTCTGTAATAATGAACCTCGAAACGGATTTCAAAACTAACGGATTTACTGAAGGTCAGTCAAACAATGATGTTGTATACAATGGGACATTTTTTGATAATACAACCTATTTCCCATCCATAGGCTACAATGGTAACGCTGAACTCTCGGATGATAACGACAGAAAAGACCGAGCCCTCGAAGAGAAAGAGCGTATGATGGATAGGGATGACCCAAGCGGGATTTCACAAAGTTTGTTTGGAGATGATGCTGATAAGATCACTTTTGAAGTAACAATTGGAACTGACTCATCACAAATTGCTATTGCTCCTGGTTATCTTCAGAAAAAATGGAATGAAGAAGATCGAACCTATTTTCATTACAAAATGGATGTTCCAATGGTGAACTTTTATTCTATCGTTTCTGCAGAATATGAAGTAATAACAGACACTTGGACACCTCCTTCTGATACTTTACCGGATGTGGCACTGGAAATCTATTATCATAAAGGTCATGAATATAATACCGACCGGATGATGCAAGGGATGAAAGAGGCATTAAGTTATTACACCCTCAACTTTAGTCCATATCAGTTTCGTCAACTCAGAATCATGGAGTTTCCTAAATACCGCAGGTTTGCACAATCTTTTGCCAATACAGTTCCGTTTTCTGAAGGCATTGGTTTTATACAAAACATAAAAACTGAAAATATCGATCTCCCCTTTTACGTAACAGCACATGAAGTTGCCCATCAATGGTGGGGACATCAGGTCACTGAAGCAGGTGTAAAAGGTAATGCCATGTTGAGCGAAACTTTGTCTCAATATTCCGCTTTGATGGTGATGAAAAAGAAATTTCCACAAGAGATAATAAAAGAGTTTCTCAAGTTTGAACTGAACAGTTATTTGATGGGAAGAACCTTTGAGCAAAAGAAGGAAATGCCATTAGAGTTGGTAGAGGGGCAAGGTTACATTCACTATAATAAAGGATCCGTTGTGATGTATGCATTGCAAGATTATGTTGGTGAAGACAGCATCAACGTAGCGCTTAGCCGATTCGCTGCAGACTGGGGATTCAAGGATGCTCCATACCCAACTTCCGCAGATTTGATTGGCTATTACCGAGCAGTCACTCCTGATAGTTTACAATATATCATCACAGACATGTTTGAAACAATTACGCTTTTCGAAAACAAAACAACCAAAGCTGAATACGAGCTAATCGGTGATCAGTACAAAGTTTTATTGACGATTGACGCTATTAAGTATCGCGCAGATAGCCTAGGTAACGAGCGTTCAATTCCACTCCAAGATTGGATAGATGTGGGTGTCTTTGCTAAAGGGTCTAATGATAAAGACAGCTTGATTTACTTGAAAAAACACAAGATTACTGGTCAAGAAACCAAATTTGAAATCTTAGTAGATTCTGAGCCGGTCAAAGCTGGTATCGACCCAATCAATAAGTTGATTGATAGAAATCCTAAGGATAATATCAAGGAGGTTCAATTGAAAGAGGAAGAAGCGGTTTAAGATTAAAACAAGGTTGAAGCCATATCTGATTCAGATGTGGCTTTTTTTGTGCAGTGGAGAATTAAAAGCCAATAAATAACAAAGCCCCGGCATCACCCGGGGCTCCTGATGGATCGTAATCCAATCCTAACCTAACCTAAAAAATAACTAGCAATCCATCACCTAAACCTAATCTATACTATTCAAAGACCACATATATGGATAAAAGGTTGTCTTAATCTTAGGATTTATTTTCTCGGTTCTGTACTTATTGATAAAATCAACAAGAGAACCGTCTTTTGTAAAATCCGCCATATACCACTCAAATATTTGAGATAACTCCGCTTTTTTATTGACCTTAATAAACCAGTCCAAGTCTACTACATAGGTAGTGCGCTCACTTAGCTGCGCTTCTATTTTATCAGGCATATAAGCATCATCGGCAATTGGAGGGCAACCATCTGCAGCACAAACGAGTACAAAGTGTAATCTCGGATCAGGAAATTGCTTATAAAGTCTTCCCTTCTCCAATTCGTTTAAAGTCATTTTCTCACCCATAACCGTATTACTTCTTTTATCAAAAAAACCATCGACTGCCAATGGACCTTCTATTGGATATAAATCAATGACTTGCTTGATCACTAAAATATTATAAGCGTTGATATAAAATGCTTTGATAAAATCCCCAGTCACTCTTTTATTAGACAAATCGAATGACGCTATTTCCTCAACCAACTCATTAAGTTGTTGCGAATCTGATTTTAGTCTTTTATAATCGACTTTCCCTTCTCGAACATATTCTTTTAAAAACACATCCTGCCTATCAAAAATATTTTGTGCCACAGAAGTCATCGTGACAAAAAATAACGCACCAAACAATAATTTCTTCATATCTCAAATTATATATTTATATCTGATCAACGTCAATTATAATGCATAAGTTGAACTTGCTGTATTATTTGTCAACCCTTTGACATAGGTCTTCAATTATCGCTAACTTTCATGAACTGCCTTGTTGAACCCACTATTTTAGCTATCTAGCAATCGAAATATGCAAAACATCGTCATCATAGGAAATGGAATTGCCGGAATCACCGCGGCAAGACATATCCGAAAATTGAGTGATTACAAGATCACGGTCATTTCTGGTGAAACGGATCATTTTTTCTCAAGAACAGCCCTCATGTATATCTACATGGGACACATGAAGTATGAAAATACTAAACCATATGAAGACTGGTTTTGGAAAAAAAATCGCATCGATCTAAAACGTGCTTGGGTAAAAGAAATCGATTACTCGGCTAAGTCATTAACCTTTGACGATGGAGAAACCATGTCATATGACCAGCTGTTATTCGCCACAGGTTCGGCATCCAACAAATTTGGTTGGCCTGGACAAGACTTAGAAGGTGTACAAGGATTGTACAATTATCAAGATCTAGAATTGATGGAAAAGAATACCGTCAATGTAAGGAATGCTGTCATTATTGGGGGCGGACTCATTGGTATTGAGATGGCTGAAATGCTCCATTCAAGAGGTATTCACGTAACTTATCTGATCAGAGAAAAGAATTTTTGGGGAAACGTCCTTCCTCAAGAGGAAGCGTTATTGATCAATAACCATTTGGCCGAACAAGGTATCGCGCTAAGGCAAGAAACTGAGCTAGAGGAAATCATTGATGATGGCGCTGGTCGAGTCAAAGCAATAAAAACAAAAAGTGGCGAAGTTATAGACTGCCAGTTCGTTGGTTTAACAGTAGGTGTTCATCCAAATATTGGCTTTTTAAAAGGAAATGATCTGGAGACTGACAGAGGAATTCTTGTCAATGAATATCTAGAAACCAATCAAAAAGGCGTCTACGCACTTGGCGATTGTGCGCAGATGCGTGTAGCTCCGGCAGGAAGGCGACCTATTGAAGCTGTCTGGTATGTTGGGAGAATGATGGGAGAAACGGTGGCACATACGGTTGCTGGAAAACCGACTGTCTATAAGCCTGGAGTTTGGTTTAATTCAGCCAAATTCTTCGATATAGAATACCATAATTATGGTGTGGTTCCTGCGAGTTGTCCAGAAGGATTCGGAGCGTTTTACTGGGAATGTCATGACAAAAAGAAATGCATCAAAATCCTTTATGAAAAGTCAACATTTGCAGTGAAAGGAGTCAATATTTTTGGAATCAGAAACAGACACGAAATATGGGATGAATGGATAAAAAATAATCGCTCCTTAGATTATGTCATGGCCAATCTTCCAAAGGCCAATTTTGATCCCGAATTCTTCACCCATTGGGAAGGGGAAATTCAAGAAAAATTTAACATCACTTTTCCAGACAAGAAAGTAGGCGTTAGAAAAAAAAGTTTCCTCGAAAAAATATTAGGCTGAGATAAGCCATCTAAATAGCATTAACACAAAATGAAAATAATCAGATCTCTTGGCCTAGGAATATTTCTCTTCTCTTTCTTCCTTTTTCTAAGTATATTTTTTTTAGGTCATTATAACCTTACAGAAACCACGTTTGACTCCATTGTCAAATCCGAACATCAAACCACACTAAAACCTGCTTTGATGGCTGTTTTTGGAGAAGACTTTAGTTTGAGTTCCGGTCTTGCGACGCAAATTTCCGGAGCTGTGGAAACAGTAAATGCCGAAATGCGTGCCGCTCAACAATGGGATAAAGTCATTTATGATGACTATGTTGGTTCACTTACGCGAGCGTCCGTCTCAGGCACCATCGCAGACCACACCGTGCTTTTGTTCCTACTCATCTTTGGATTAGGAGTCATCGGTGCACTGATGTATCTATTACCGCAAGTAGAACTTTCCGGTCCTGCCGGAATCAAAAATAATGGCGTCTTTCACAATTCGCTAAACAATAGAGGTTGGTTGGGCATCATGATTGGGACATTGCTTATCGTGTTCTACATCATGCTGTATTTTTATGATGCTTTCATCATGAACTGGATCATATTGGTAGACCCATTACAAAAGCTCATTAATCCCAATGCCACTGCGAGTCAGTGGTTCTTATATGGCTTCCTTTATACGTTTGCCGTGTTGGTAATGGGCGTAAGAATGATCATCAAATACCGACATAGTAAATACCAAATAATACGTACTAGCTCGGTGATGTTTTTTCAATTGGCCGTAGCTTTTTTAATTCCCGAAATACTGGTACGCTTGAATCAGCCATATTTTGACTTCAAAAATATGTGGCCATTAGATTATGACTTTTTTGATGCTTGGCATGTTAATATGTTAACGCAAGAAGGCGGCTCTGTGGGAATATTCATGTTCGCTTGGGGGATCACATTGTTTACTGTCGGCGTTCCTGTTTTTGTTTTCTTTTTTGGAAAAAGATGGTACTGCTCTTGGGTATGCGGCTGTGGTGGATTAGCAGAAACTGCGGGAGATCCATTCAGACAATTATCCGATAAGTCATTGAAAGCATGGCAAATAGAACGCTATTTGATTCACATCGTCTTAGTCTTCGCTGTTATCATGACCGCCGCGATAATATATAATTTTGCAACTGCTACAAATACCATTTTTGGAATTGATACTTACACTTATCTACGCCAGCCGTATGGCTTTGCAATAGGATCCATTTTTTCTGGTGTAATTGGTACAGGTTTTTATCCTTTTTTAGGTAACCGTGCTTGGTGTCGATTTGGTTGTCCACTTGCCGCTTATTTAGGTTTTGTCCAGCGCTTCAAGTCAAAGTTCAGAATCACCACGAATGGTGGTCAATGCATCTCTTGTGGGAACTGTTCTACTTACTGTGAAATGGGAATAGATGTAAGAGCATACGCCCAAAAGGGTCAAAACATCATAAGATCATCTTGTGTGGGTTGCGGCGTTTGCTCCTCCGTTTGTCCAAGAGGTGTGCTGAACCTAGAAAACAAGGATGAGGATGGCAGATTCAACCTACCAATAATAATCGGTAACGATAGTATTTCCATTAATGCTGACTCATAAAATGAGCATGATACCCCAGCAGTCTAGCTTCCCCAACTAACCATCATTAATGACATGAAAAATGTAGCAGCATTTCTCTTTTGTATTCTCTCACTAAGTTCTTTTGGTCAAAAACTATCGGTGGCCATTGTCGCTTCAGACTATAATAAGTCCTATGAGTTTTACACCACAATTCTGGGTATGGAAAAGTCAAATTCTTTTGGTTTGGATGACGCTCAAGGCAAAAGAACAGGGTTAACCAATAGTCTCCCTTTTGACGTCACTGTGATGAAAATGGAGGCAACTGCTGACGATATTGAGTGGAAACTGCTGACTTTTAAGAAAGAAGGCACTCACCCAAAACAGCAATACATTCATGATGATACGGGCGTGCAGTACGTGACCATTTTCGTAGAGGATACTCGGCCATTCCAAAAGCGAATCAAAAAGAACAATATCAAGCTTTTGGGAGACACACCTATCAAACTCGATGACGGCAGAACTTTTCTCTTGATCCAAGATCCCGATGGCTTGTTTATCGAAATTATTGGACCGGAGTAACTTTTTCATCAAACCATTCCATCGTTTTTGGCTTAGTTGTTGTCTTGTAAAGGAAACCACTGCCCAATTATGCGCTCAATAATCATTCTACTAATCCTTATTCTTCTGGTAAGCCTTTTTACTGCTTGTAATCCTTCACTTGATCATCTTGAATCCGGTGAAGTAACCACAGAGTATTTCATTGAAACAAACCAATCTTGTGGTTGGTGCGGTGGCACGAACTACTTCAACCTTACCAAAGGGAAGGCTACATTTAGCCACAACTATACTTGCAATGATTATGAAGATATTCCTGTGAAAAAAATCACTATCTCTGATATGGAATGGACAAATTTGATTGCAAAACTTGATTTCGATGCATTTCAGCAAATTGATTTGCAAACTTGTGCTCTATGTGCAGATGGTTGCGATACAGAAATTATCATTAGTAAATCAGGATTAAGTCATCGTTTCACCTATGCTTGGCATGAGGCTGAAGAGTTGGCTAAAGTGCGTGATTTTTTAAACGTATTCGATTCTTTGAAAGCAACTAAGACTGCACAATTCTACAATTAATTATAGGAAGGCAACCTTCGCCCATTTTTTCTATCATTAAGCGGACTACCCATATTTGACATGCAATCCACTACTCATTTTTTCAGCTCTTTATTCGTTAACCTTCTCTTTCTAATCGTTTTCACTTCTTGCATTGACGAAGACACAGGCGTTACGCTTGTTGGGTCAGATAACATTATTTCTGAAGCTCGGCAGGCAGCTGGTTTTAAGGAGATTAATATTTCGGGCGTTTTGGCCGTCGACATTCGCTATGGAGAAGAGTACAGTGTCACTGTTCGAGCAAATGACAATATTATCAGTAGAATTACCACAGAAACTAGCTTGGAAAGAATCTCTATTCGCTTAGCTACGGACAACAATAGCCTTGAAAACATAATCGCTGAGGTTGTCATTATTACTCCCGAGCTCGTGAAAATCACTAATGAAGGGATTTCTACGATTGATTTGTCAGGATTCGAACAACTATCAACATTGACTATCCAAAGTCAGGGCATTGGTAATATAACTGCCACTGGATCTGTGGTTGATCTAAGTTTAACATTGACTGGAATTGGTTCTTATTCGGGTTTTGACTTCATAGCAGACCAGTGTGAAATTGACTTAGAAGGCATTGGCAGTGCCGAAGTAACTGCCAAGGAGTCTTTAACTGGTTCTTTAAAAGGTATTGGAAACCTCTCCTACAAAGGAGATGCAGATGTTCAAATCAATGATTCGGGTATTGGCACAGTGGTGAATGCTAATTAATCCTGATCCATTCTTATCCTAAACCGCACAGCGTCAATCATTAGACACAAACCTGCGATAAACAGAATCAACGCTAAAGTCCCTTGTGAAAACCAGTTCCAAAAAGTAGCACCCTCATATTTGAGTATCGTTACCGAAGTGATGTAGCTTATTCCAAAACCGGTTAATGCCGCTCCTGAACCTCCTCTTAAAAGCCATTGCCTTCTGTTTTTCTGATAATCTTTTCGCATTGCTATAGAACTTGGTTAATTATTTGCTTGTTTTGAATTGTATGAGAAAAATAAGCCAAATACTTTCCACTATTTTTATAATGGCCTCCATGACCGCTTATGCGCAAGGGGAGAAAATCCTTGAAAAAGGGTATGAAAAATACCTCGATGATGATTTTCAAGGTGCCATTATGGATTTTACCAAAGCTTTATCTTTTGACGATCAGAATGCGGAAGCCTATTATCTAAGAGGAGTTTGCAAATCTTCTCTAAGTCAAAAAAAAGAAGCAATGGAAGATTTGGACAAAGCCACCACCCTACAAAACGACTATCCAGAAGCATATTATGAAAAAGGCTATATCTACTTGATTGATAAAAATGCCGAGTTAGCCATCAAAGAGTTTGATAAAGTCATTAAATACAACCCTGAGTTTGCGGAGGCATATGTAAGTCGCGGAACAGCAAACTGTATGCTTGAGAAGAAATCACTCGCCGATGCTGATTGGGCAATGGCCAAAAAACTGGGAGTCGATTATAGTGAATATATGGTCTGTGACTAGTCCTTTTGCTTAACCCAAAAGAGATTAACATTCGTATTTAACGCAAGTAATTCTTTTTTATCCGCCCGAACCAAGGCACCTTCTACCAAGTAATGAGGAGAGTAATCATAATCTAACAAAAGATCCAACAGACTTTCAGGGTTCAAGCCTCCTTTTCTCATGTATCCCGGAGAATATTCGGCAAGAATCAGTGGAACAGACGTTAATAATTTTGTCGCTCCCCTAAATGCCATGAGCTCGAAACCTTCAATGTCGATTTTCACAAACTGGACTTTTCCAGTCTCTACCCTTTCCTTTATCAGAAATTCATCGAGTGAAATTGTCGCCACCTCAAGAGACGGACCATCATTGATTGGCAGCAAAGAATGTCTACCAATATTGCTGTTTTTATAAAGATTAAGTTGAGCTTTCCCCTCTTTCTCCGCCACTGCCAGTTGGTGAGCGTAGACATTGATGTTATTATTAAGCGTAAGATTATGTCTCAAACATTCAAAATTCACTTCATCTGGTTCAAAAGCATGGATAGCTAAATATTTGGGGAATTTCTTACTCAACAAAACGCTATACCAGCCAACATTGGCACCAATGTCAATGTATATATCTCCTTTTTTTGGATTTAAATGTTTGAGTAAATAATCACTAAGATCCTCTTCATAGATGCCTAGTTTGTAGATTTTTCGACCTCCTCCATCCTCTGTCTTAAATTTTATTTTAATATCATACTTCCTTGAGTAGGCTATCAAAAAAGGAATTCTCAAGATGAATCTTTTGAAAATATATTTAAAACTGTTTAGAAAATAATGCCCCATCACACGAATTGAAAAAGTTATTAAATCAATGATACACCATTCAAATCTGTTATTAATATTTCTGTCATATAATCAAAAAAGGGACGCATTTTACTAAAAGTATTGCTGACGTTTAGCGCAAAATCTTTACTCGCGACCTCTTCGTCTGTGAACCTATGACGAACGATCATTTGTTTATATCTCAGCAACTCAATGGCTGGATCTTCTTTATCAAACCCTTTAGGTGTCGTCTTGACCTGATCCCCTTGCAGTTCTCCAAATGTCTCGACAAAGGTACTATCCGATATGATCGCTTTTAATGTCTCTGGTTCGTGAGAGATTTGCTTCCTTATATGAAGTAGATCCTGCGGGCTAGGCCCAAAAAAGCCGCCTCCAATTTGTGTGTTGCCGGGTTCAATACTGAAGAAATAACCGCCTCTTCTATTTGCACCTAACCGCTGATAAGCACCGCTCCAATTACTTTTAAAAGGCGTTTTGTCCTTGCCAAATCTAACATCACGAAAAATCCGATAGATCTTATTTTTTGATTCGTCAATTTGATCATGAACGCTTATTGCATCAAAAACTAACTTAGAAAACCCTGTTATATCATCCTTGGCTGATAGGTACAAGTCCTTATGCTCGTTGAACCATTCACGATTGTTGTTTTGTCTTATTTGCTTTAAGAAGTAAAACGTTTGATTTAGATTCATTTTTAGAGGTCTAATTTTTATTCTGCCAAGAGAATGTTGATTCATGCTAAAATCAACACAAATGCAATGTCAAATGATAAAATATGATCTGTTAATTTACAATCAAGCCTACCTTTCCAATTTTGATTTATGAATACTCAGTGAAAATAAACCTTAATTAATGTGTCGCATTTATAGCTTTAACTTAGCAAATTAAACTTGAAAATTTTATTTCTAACGTAATAGTTTATCATTTTAACATTCGGCATTAAGGTTCTACTATTACATCTTTGGTTTCCAAAATATTAATAGGAAAAACGAGCTAACACTAATCTTTTCCTTTTCCTTTATTTGAAAATCGTTCGCCAAAAAAAAATAGGGATAAATGTCGGTTTAAATATGTCAAGTGTTGAGACTACTGTTAGGGATAACGAAGAAAATAAACTATCCACGAGAGTTGTCTTTGGTTTTTCTATCAATCAGGTTTCTGAAAAAACACATATTAGACCAGAGTTACTCTTTTCCTCAAATGGCTATCGCCTAACATCTAAAAAAAATGGTGCTGCGTTTATTATTAAGGAACGCTTAAACTATATCGAAATATCCTTTTTTTTTTGATTCAACTTTGGATTAAAAGATCTGAAACTCAACATTGATTTTAGCCCTTTTATAAGGGTTGGTATTGGGGGAAAGAGCAAGTGGACCAATGAAATGATAAGAGGAGGTAGGAATAATAATCGAAAACAAAAAGGTAATGTTAATTTTAGATTTAAAACAGAGAATACAAATTTTGCATCTAATACTTCTGTATGGTAAGTTCTTAATGGTGGATTAAGTTTTGGCGTAGGTTTTACGAAAAAAAATATGTCTGTATTGCTACACCATAACCGAGGTTTAATAAATATGATTCCTGGCCAAGACTTTCCTGGAACCCGTGGGTCATCCGGTGGGGTGTATTCCAGATCAACTAGAATCATGTTTTCTTACGCTTCTAATCGAAAGGAATCACAATAAAGCAATTCATTCTTCGATGTTGCAAGGTTGAAAGTGACCTTCAAAAATACTAACAGCAAAAAAGATAAAATAGCTCGACTCGTTACACTAAGCTATTAAAGAGCTTACGATAGCATATGCCTCAAAATAGGCGCACACTTCCCAACACATGGCTCATAGTTCATTTTATGCTTCCAACTGTTAGAGCCAGTATGAACTCCCCAGTAAAATTCTGCCAAAGCTACAGGAGTAAACCCATGAATAAAGGCATATTGCAAGAGCTTAGGTGCTGCGCATTCTCCTGCGCCACCTGGAGGATTTCCAAGTCCTGCATCACTAAATACTTTTCTTAAGCTTTTCTCGGTCAAATCTCTATTTACAAAATGATAATGATCTGGGATTTGAGCTTGTAATTTTTTCGAAAGCTTTTTTCGCTTAGAAACTAATTCCTTGACTTTATCTGTGTCCAATTGCCCCTCAATTGCTTCATTGAGCGCATCTACTTTTTTCATCCCTTCATGTAAAAAACTATCCGAACTGAGCACATCGTATACAGGAGGAACAAAACCTTCATGATGATTAGACCCAAACAGCTTTCCAGAAAACGCACTTAAATATCCGTATTGACCATCTTTATTCATAACGGCAAGAACACCAAACATTTTTCCAAAACCAAGCGTATCTCCAAGCCCAAAACGATTGCCCCACAAAGGCCTTGATAATATCAGGGACTGCAACTCCTCACTTGCCATTTGGCATAAGGGATGTAAATCGTTTTGAGTAGAAATATGAAGCGTTTTTTTTAGCTCAACATTTGAGCCTTCGTTCTTTAATAGTCTAAAACACCTCAAATCAAAATTATCAGACATCTTAGTCTTTAAAATATGGTGTTAGTGCACTAAGCAAATCAAGACTATAATCTTTTTTGAATAATCTTAACTAGAGAGAATACGACCCAAACGGCATTCACCGTTACGAAAGGAAAAGCCCCATTTCCCCAAGCATTGTACAACAATAAGCTCGAACCAATGAAGTTGAGCCACAAATAAAGATTTGCATCTGCAGTTATTTGCTTGAATATATTGAGTGCAAACCCCAAGAGAAGCAAACCAGCACCGAGCCAACCATAAAGTTCTAATAGCGACATAGTTTTTCCGCAAAACTAGTATTAAAAAAATGGTAAAAGCTTTTGGCTTAAAATAGCCACAGGCTTTTACCATTCTCCCGGCTTTGTAATGCTTAGCCGTGACTTTGCGCTAAGTCGTAAAACGTGACTTGTTCGTAATTCAGGCCAGATTGAATGCTTCTATTTTAACTGTATAAACCAGCCTTAAAATACAATCAATTACTAGCGTATCCACTACTTCCTATAGGGTAAATTTCTGTTACATCTGGACTACAGTCTCTATATATGTCCACATAAAGCGCATTACCAACTGCCTTTATTCGATAAGAAAACACCTCGCCCAAAGGAATACCGCTGGAAGGCTCTGAGGTGCCTGAATAATCTCCGGCTACTCTGCTTCCTCTTGTCGCATAAAACCCAATCATGCTTGCGGCAACCTCATTTCCGTCGCTCTCCTTATGTAGGAAGTATATAGCCTCTTTTGTCGTTCCCGGCATAAGCTTGTGATACAACCTGCATGGCTCATTGCTGCTAGCATAAATCTAACCAATAACAATTCGTCCTACTGCAAGTGCTAGGTGTGGAAGTATTAGTCACCCAGTCTACTGTCAAAGTTGAGGTTAGCTTACCAGCAACTTCATCTGCATTCCCTTTATTGGTGTTGTTTGACCTACCGAAAACCCAATAATTTTTATTGATGCCTTGTGCCGATACATTTGAGTTCTCCCCACCGAGCAGTTCTCTTAATTCTACTGTTTAATAGGTTGACGTAGTTGTGGTTCCAGCATCTTTTGAATAATTTTCAAGGACCATACCTTCGTCATTAGTATTGGTTTAGCATTGGTTTGATACTTCTAATCCATTATTCGGCTCTACCCCGCTTTTATCACTACCTGAAGACAAGGTGATTTTCCAGTTGGCTGAATTAAACATTTCAGAAGACGTTTTATTCGGGTCTAAATTTCCTGTGGGTATAGGTAAGTTTGTCACCCCTGAACTAAACACTAATCAGTTGATATTTCAATTATAACCAGTAGCTACCAATTTCAATTTCTGATTGACAGTACTTAATTTTATAGCTGTAGACATTGTTTTCCAACTTTGATAGCCGCCTGTTAGTGATGAGTCAAGACTTCCAATATGAGAATTTCCTTGATAGATAGCAAATTTGGTATTTGAAGATGATGTCGCTACTCTGAAGCCTAGCGTGTCACGTTCTAAATTGGGCACAGCAATATTAAAGCTCAAAAATTTTACAGTATTTATCTATGCCAAATAAAGCCCACACGAACTAAATCTTAAGTCGGGCTCACTAGTTGGGCTAGCAAGGATTGCATGGGAACATATTTCTCTTCAACTGAATTGGCATTCAAAGTATCAGTGTGACTTACAAAAAAAGAGAATCATTAAAGCACTTTTCTTTATTGAATGTTCTTTCGGCAGTATTAAGAACAGCAATCAAAATACGCACAGCCGAGCATAAAAGGAATATTTTTGTCAATCAATAACCTCGGAGCAAACTCGCGAGGTATGAAGTCATCTGATCCTTTTTTATTCGATGTGATCTTTTGGGAATAAAAACCAAAAGTGGAATTTAATAAAACTCGGAAGTATCGCAAACCATTGCTAGGGTATTTTCAAATGTAATAAAACAAAAATTCCTTTTTATAATGCTTTATGACTTCCATCACAAAATCCTGGATTTTTGGTCATCTTGCAGGAGCACATATAAGCGGTTTTTGTTTCTTCCGCAGTAAACATCTTTGGGGTAAATTCTGATCCTTTATGACTACCATCACAAAAAGGTTGTTTGGTAGAGTTTCCACATGAACACCATGCGTAAGTTTTTCCAGCTTCTAGTTCAACAGGCAGTGGCGCTTTTCCAGCTATAGTTGGTGTGCTCATTTTTAAATTTTTAGTTGTCCAGTAAGTTAATCCCTAGAGTTAGCAAATGTTCGAATGGCAGCCTGATTTAGAATCGTTCTAATTAAGATCACCCTCCTTCAACAAAAGTGATTTTCGGAGTTTCCGGGAAATCATAAATTGATATTAGCCTATTAAGTTGCGTGATTATTTAGTTCCAAGTATATATTCGCCCTCTTATTAGTTAACCAAAAACCTATGTTAAAAGATTTTAAAGCCTTTGCGATGAAAGGCAACATCCTCGATTTGGCCGTAGCTGTCATTATTGGAGCGGCTTTCAAAAGCATTGTCACCTCTTTCGTAAATGATATTCTAATGCCACCAATTGGTATTCTAATCAGTGGCGAAGGCTTCAAGAACTTGAGTTATGTTTTGAAAGCTGCTACCGAAACGACAAAGGCTGTGAGTATCAATTATGGAAGCTTCATCCAAACGGTCATCGATTTTATCATCATCGCCTTTTCTGTTTTTATCATTGTCAGGGTATATACTAACACTCAGAAAAAAGCGGAAGAAGCGCCAACTCCTCCTCCAGTTCCATCGAATGAAGAAGTATTGTTAGGAGAAATTAGGGATCTTCTCAAAAGAGAATAGACAGGATTGCCAAAACTGGCTAAATAATGATTTTCCAGATTGAACATCTTCGAAGATGTTCAATCTGGAAATATCACTTTATAGTTCCTACTCGTCTCGCAATGACCCAGATGGATTGGCCTGAGCTACGCTGTAGGTTTTGATATAGACTGTTAAGAAAGCAAGTAGCAGCATTATCGCAGCTGGTAAAGCAAACAACCATATGCTCAGATCAATTTTTATCGCATAATTATCCAACCACTTATCAATAATTAAATAGGAGATGGGAAGTGCGATGATCAGAGAATACCCGATTAGTTTCATAAAGTCCTTTGACAATAGCATGATCAATTGTATTACGCTTGCTCCTAGTACTTTTCTAACGCCAATTTCTTTTACACGCTTGGCAATTGTAAAGGACGACAACCCGTACAATCCAAGACACGCAATCAATATTGCAAAACCAGTCAACAGTCCAAAAACTTGTTTGAACTGTTCTTCAGATCTGAAATTTTGATCATATCGTTCATCCAAGAAGAAATAATCGAACGGCGAGTTCACGAAGACCTGCTCATAATTTTCTTTTATCAAATCAATATGCTTGCTGATATTCCCTCCATTAGTTTTCACTGCAATATAATCTCCCCAACCATCATTGTATAACATGACCATTGCCACATGTTCGCTCCGAATAACCAAAAACTCAGAAAAACTCCAAAAATCTTTAGGATTAAGAATATTTACGATCGCTTTTCTTAGCTGTAGCAGCCATTTTAAATGAGCTCCTTGGATACTACAAAAGCGTATTTTACCTGTTTTTCCAATTAATTAAAACTGATTTGACATCTTTCGCGCTGGATCCTATCATGATTTCAAAATCACCCGGCTCCCAATCATATATTATCTCCTGACGCTCTTTTGACTGGTCATAAGTATAATATTTTAAGTCTTCTGTGGTAAGATTAAAGACAATATCTTTAGCCTCCCCTGGCGCTAAGATCACTTGTTGGAAAGCTTTCAACTCTTTGACAGGTCGTGTGGTGCTGCCTACAAGGTCTCTTATGTATAGTTGTATTGTTTCCTTTCCTGATCGGGACCCAGTATTGGTAATCGCAATCGTCAATGTGAGCGTATCATTTGTAATCAAGCTATCCTTACTTGAATGTATGTCACCATAATCGAATGTGGTGTAGCTCAGCCCGAACCCAAAAGAAAACATGGGCTCATTGGAGACATCCAAATAATTCGTTCTAAACTTCTGAAACCATTCTCCTTCCGGCAATGGGCGACCCGTATTTTTATAATTATAGTAGATTGGTACTTGTCCAATATTTTGAGGAAATGTAGTCGTTAACCGACCTGAAGGGTTTACGTCTCCAAAAAGCACATCAGCAATCGCATAGCCTCCTTCACTTCCTGGGAACCATACATTCAAAATAGCTGGGACATTTTCCGCTTCCCATTTGAGTGCCAAAGGTCTCCCAGTAAAGAGTACAAGTACGACAGGCTTGCCTGTTTTAAGTAATGCTTTCAACAAATCCTGCTGGCTATCAGGGATGGTAATATCCGCTCTACTGGAGCTCTCTCCGGACATCTCTGCCGCCTCTCCAAGAGCCGCCACAATCACATCACTTTGACGAGCGACTCGTAATGCCTCGTCCAATAACTCTTTGTTAGTGCGGT
>JBLIIJ010000066.1:0-21469 GCA_047635055.1 Cyclobacteriaceae bacterium
GGTGGGTTTACACCTTTCAACTTTGAAATCACTCAGCTACTCAAAGAACAGGGCAATTTTCTTATTCTAAAAATAGACAATAAACGCAAAAAAGAGGGCGTACCGACCTTAAATACGGATTGGTGGAATTACGGAGGGCCCACTCGTGGAATCAAACTGGTGGAAACCCCAGCAACATTTATTCAAGATTATTTCGTCCATCTGAATGTCGATAATCCAAAAAATATTACCGGATACATTAAACTTAATGGTGAAAGACAAGACGGGAGAGTAGTCACTATGCTAATTCCTGAATTGGGCATCAAATCGAAAATGATAACCAATAAAAATGGACGCACTGAATTTGATATTCCCTCTAAAAAATTAACTCGCTGGTCTACCTCCAATCCAAAACACTATAAAGTAACAATTAAAGCTGGCGAGGATGAAGTGACTGACCTCATTGGGTTTAGAACTATTACGACTAAAGGCACTGAAATCCTGCTCAATGGCAAGCCTACTTTTTTGAGAGGTATTTCCATTCATGAAGAAAGTCCAACCAACCCGGGAAGAGGTAATTCCAAGGCAGATGCATTGAACTTACTCCATTACGCGCTTGATCTTGGGTGCAACTATGTCCGCTTAGCGCATTATCCTCACAACGAGCACATGGTGAGAATGGCAGACAGCTTGGGCATACTCGTTTGGGAAGAGAATCCGGTGTATTGGACTATAGAATGGGACAATGAACAAACACTTGCTAATGCTAAAAATCAATTGAACGAGGTTATTTCAAGAGATAAAAACAGAGCTTCAGTTATCATTTGGTCTATGGCTAACGAAACACCTACCAGCGATTCAAGAAATAAATTTCTATCTGATTTGGCGAAGCATGCCAGAGCGATGGATCCTACTAGGCTCATTAGCGCGGCACTAGAACAACGTGGACTTGAAGGAAATTCCAATATTCGCACGATTGATGATCCATTTGCTGAGGTTGTTGATGTTTTAAGTTTCAATCAATATGTGGGATGGTATGACGGACTTCCCGAGAAGTGCGCCAAAATAACTTGGGAAATCAATCAGAACAAGCCAATCATAATTTCGGAATTCGGTGCTGGTGCCAAGTATGGTAATCATGGTGACGTTGGCCAACGATGGACGGAAGAGTTTCAGGAAGAATTATACCTAGAAACGATCAAAATGGTGCAGAAAATTGACGGCTTGAGTGGAATTTCGCCGTGGGTGCTTGTCGACTTTCGTTCTCCACGAAGGGTGCTTCCAGAAATTCAAGATGGCTGGAATAGAAAGGGCCTAATCTCCGAAAAAGGAGAAAAGAAAAAAGCTTTTTATATATTGAAAGAATTCTATGAGCACACAGCTCGGGAGTAATCCTCGCTTTTCGTTGTAAGAATCCAGCACCTTGAAGTCCGCTCATGAGGTGTGAATCGGATACCGGCTTTTACATCTATACAAGCATCGGGGAGTAAAACCCGCAAGGGGTTTAGTCAATATGCTAAGTACCGTTAAAAAAGTTAGGGCCTTCTTTCAACGGTAACGTTTAGTGGTAAAAAATCTGAGATCATAAATATGTAGCTCCGGTCTTTTTAGAAATTGTCTTTCGGGCGAAAAGCTTTTATCACATTGTTTCCTCAATAAAAAGATGGCTGATTTTGCTCAGATCGTCGAAGACTCATAATGCTGTAAAGCGCGGATCATATCCTCTTTGACTCTTGGGTCTAGATCATTTGCCTTCATATGTTGCTTCATCCATTTAGCATCTGATTTAAAAAAAAACATCAAATGACTGGATTTTTGAACACTCGTTATTATGCCTTTTTTCAAAATAAACCAAGGACCAATGGTCTCTTCATCAAGCGCATATTCCTTAATCCCTTCTCTATAAATTAAGGATGATTCGTGTCTGACTATTTCCTCAAACAAATAATAGTTTTCGCCTAATTTCCCACTGACATAACTCACATCGTTCATGACCACCCTTTTCAATTGTCTCGCGGTAATCAGTCGGTTAGTGTTATTCAGACTAACCATGATTCGATCATGTTCGAGGTTAATTTTGATATTGCCGTAGACGGAATCATTTTCAATAATAGCATAACCATTATTTGCTGATGTTTCGCTTCGAACAACATGATTACATGGGTCAGAAAATAACTCGACAAAAAGGAAAATGAATATAAGTTTCATAACGTAGCTGGTTTATGAAACAAATAAACACCAAGTCCAACGATGACTAGGCTGTGTTAATTAGTCTTAATCAAAGATTAAAGCAGTCTTCATTTTGGCAAGCCAAAATGATTTTATAATCAACAAAAAGCGACGCAATATTAAATCCGATGACGTTTAGAATACTTCTTTTAAATCTACTTCAAAAACCAAAGCTGAGTTGCCCGGTATAACGCCGCTTATACCTGAAGAACCATAACCTAACTCTGCTGGCACAAACAATATTCCATTGCCACCTTCTCTAAAAAGTTGCATCCCTTCTGTCCATCCAGGAATGACTCTGGTGAGTGAAAATGATGCATTTCCATTTTGATCAAAAACCGTCCCATCAGTCAAATATCCTTTGTATCCGACAACCACCGTAGAAGATGCGGATGGGCGCTGGCCAGTTCCTTCTGCTTCTATGATATAATACAAACCTGAGCTTGTTTTTTCTGCTTCTAAGTCATTTGCTTCCAGATATGACAAAATCTGCTCTTCACTAGATCTTGTCTCTTCATCTTCACTACAGGAGATGCCAAATATTAAAACAAACGAAAGAAGGTAAAATGCGTATTTCATGTTGTAAAGTTAAATGGATATTGTAAGCCTAGCGCAAATTTTTACATCGAAAAGTCACCTTGAATTGTTCTCCTTCTATTTCATTAAGAAAAATCGTACTAGGCTCATTTTTCAACACTCGCGGAACGCCAGAGCCAATACCAGAATAAGGCATCATTTTGGCTCCATAGGAAGTGAGCAATGGGTTTCTCATTACTGAATTCCCAGCTTTAATATTCTTAACGGTCAGATGATTAGGTAAACTTTCAGGGCTAATTACTTCCACTCGATCTCTGAAGACTAGCAAACGAATAACTGCATTTTGTTATAATCCCTGTGTAAAAGGCTGTTCACCGGCACCTCCTCAAGAGCACTGGAATTTCTCGGGTTTCTACATGGTTTTGCTTGCAGGTTTCCTGGTGTACTTCAAAGGTCAAATAATGTTCCTCGCCAGAGGTCAGTTTTTCCAATTCCCTTTTTCTTCCAACTCCAAAATCTCCTTGGGCTTCTCTTCTTTCTTGATGCTTTTTGCCGTAACACAATAAAGTTAGGCCATTTCAAGAATAGAAATAAGGCAAGGGCTAGCTAAGTGCAATGAAATTAATGAAACAACATCCCTGACTCTTTATCATCTGGAGGAATCAAAATGTAGTCATAATTATTAATTTCGAAAGCAATTGCCTCTTCAGCCACTATAGTCCCAGCTTTCAACATCGCTCTGAGTGGCCTCAAGCTGATCAATGTCCATTGATCCTGCTGCCCTAATGCCAAAAACCTAGCTAAAGGTTCCAAATTATTTTCGGCTAAAAGATCATTACCATTCGTAAAACGGCTCAGGTGCTTGATCACGAGAAAGTCTTCTGGTAACCCGATCACCTCTTCTGTTATATGCTTGCCTAGGTCTTCTATGCCCATTGGCGATTTAACACGGGAAAGATGTGCACTTCCCATTTTTAGTAAAAGCTTCCCTCTTTGGTCTTGACCAATAATTCTTGACCATAATGAATCAAAATTCGACTTCATATAGTCAGCCCTCAACTGCTTAGCGTTTTTGCCTCTTTCATCAAGACAGTATATTTCCCAACTTGTTTTAACTGCATCAATCACTTTTTTGGCAGCCTCATTTCCATCGAAGTAAGTAAAAAACTCAAGCAATCTATTATTCTGAATAATATTACAATTGAACTCACTCTTTCCTTTACTAAAAGATTGGTGGCCCCCATCTCTAATCACTAGTTTGAGGTTTTGATAGTGTTGCGTAATCCTTGGCGTTGGGACCTCTAGCATGGCATAAAGAGAATCTAAATGCATTTCGTAGCTTAACGCATATTCCTGATCAAGTCCCCACAGTTTAAAGTCACTATCCTTGAGTGCTTGTAGAAACCATTGATCTTCCACCTTATCAACAAAAACCAAAGGTCCACGCCCTTGAGATTTAATGCCGTAAACAGTATTTATTTTTTTACTGACATGAGCAATCCTCCTAGACTTTTTGAAGATCAACTCAGCGTATTTTGCGGAAATTGGACCCATTTCCAAGGCAATATTTTCATAGTCATTTAAACTCGCTAGCTTAATAAGTGCGGCAGTAAATCTGCTCATTTCTGAAGATCTATGAAGCTCCGCAATAGCGACGATTTTGGCTTGCTGTATCTCCTTGCTAAAAAGGTCTCGCGCGATTGAATCAAACCGAAAGCCACCTTCAATTTGAAAATGAATCGTTTGTTCGAGAAGGTCTTTATCAGACAATTTTGTTTGTGCACAAAGATCGGATACCAACAATAGGAATATGCTAAAAACAAAGCAAGTCAAGAACCGCTGAGCAAGCTTGGGAGCTATGCCTTTGGCAAATTGCTTTTTATTTGATGCGAGCATCGCGGAATTGTACCCACAAGAGGTATTAACAAATGTCCTGCTAATTGTCATTGGTAACTAAAAAGGCAAAATTATTGACAGATGAGCTCTTGGCAATGGTACTTGTTAACTTCTCGATGAAACTCACTATTTTTCATGACGTAACATGAATATAGCGTGCCAACAAAAGATTTGTATTTCAAAAACTCATGAGTCACTCATTAATAAGTACTCATTTTTATGAATTGTAAGAAACAGAATTTACTCGATAAAATGATAACACTTCATGTTTTATACTTAACACTAGGTTTTAAAATGACTAAATAATTGATCTCAGTGATTTCTTGGCTGTCCATAAGATCTGATATCTATGTTGTGCTTGCTTTAAAATGATCCTTTACTTGATGTCCATTAGTCTATAGCGGCCACACAATTTCTCAACTAGGTACTCACTAACATCCTGACTTAGAAGCAAGCTTTATTGACAAGCGCTAATTGTAGCTATTAGATAAAAAGGTCACACCTTAAAGTGACTTCTATCTTATTGTTGTCAAGGCCAAGCGTTTCAAACTCGTAATAACCATCTCCCGCTTTTCTGCGTCCACTATATGAAACCCAAGAGATAATTACATAAATAAGTGCCTTGAAAAGCACGAAAGTAAGTAAAACGTGTAATCTCCTTATTCGACTTTATATAAAATATGTCATATCCACTTGCCAAAATATCTTGTACTTTATTATCTACCTCCTCTTTTGACAATGCCCCAAAAGCAAGAGGTATAAGGCCTTGATGTCATGCGGTAACTTTATTCGGATTTACTGGAATGCCAACCTTTCTCATCAGTTCGAGCCATGCACCCGAGCAGAACGTGATAAAAGAACTTCCAAATTTCTTGATTGGGTTAACCTATTTTTCATTGGCTTCACCTCCAAAAAATGTAGTGTAATAGGCCTTTAATTCTTCAAGGTTACTTGTACAAAGAGCAACATGTTCGAGTATTAAGGCCATTAATTTTAGTGGAACTTAAAAATGCTAAAAAATCCAAGAATTTAGGAGCAAGCTTCCGAGTTATAACGTTGGATTATTTCTTTCTATTCGATTCAAGCATCGAGTAATAGTCCCCAGAATGTGGAATTTAAAGTCGACATTGGACTATCTAACCGCTTTCTACTGCCCTACATTCCATACCTATTGAACCTGTATTGCACCGACACCTCCCAAAGTCTTTATTGTTTAATCATGAGGTAAGAAAACCCTTCTTCATTTTCACCCCATACTTCAACAAGTATTTGATCGTCCGCTATAAAAGTATATCGTATTTTCTTTGGGAAATCGTGCGCATCATTTTCAAAAGAAAGTACTTTCTCCTCCTCTGAGTTCAACGTAAATGAAATAGATACCCCAGCATTTTGTGTGAGTACAGTCGCACGATAAATCACGTTATCTGCTTCCTTACTTATCGAAAGAGTCTCAGAAATTTTCTGTTCTCCATCCTTCACGACATATGATTTGCCAATCAATTCGCCCGGTGAGCTTTGCGCCCAATACTCAAATTGCGCCTTATCTTTTACTTTCCAAGTACCCAACAAAAAGTGGTAATCTTGGGCAATTGCTGAAAAGGAAAAGAACAAAAGTAGAATTAGAGAGCTAGCCATTTTCATGATTGTCTGTTTTTGTCACAATATTAGCCTCGATCGTAACCATTGTATTGTACAAATCCGACAAGCTATGGCTTAAGGAAGAAATTCGCCATCGTGTCCTCAGAAAAACCATATTTTGAAGGCTCCTCTCCGGTAAACTCTTTGAAGTTTTTTATAAAATGCGCTTGATCATAAAATCCCGCATGATGTGATATAGCTGCCCAGTTTTTTTGGTGTTCTTCTACCAACTTGAATATATGAGCAAACCGTAATATCCGACTATAGAACTTTGGGCTGAGCCCCACATGAGATTTAAAATATCGTTCGAGCTTCCGCTCCGTCGTTTTAAAGGTTTCACAAAGCATGGAGATGCTAACCATCCCATTTTTATCAACCAAATATATCAAGGCTTTTTCTTCTTCACTAATGCCACGCTCAGCATTGACCATGGCTGCCAAGTGCTCTTCGAAAAAAGCGATTACCTCATCAATTTTAGCCATATTCGTAGGGTCATTAATCAGCGCTTCCCAAACAAAACGTTGCTCTTCCGGCAATGGAATCACCCGATCAACCAGCAAAGACATATCAAGATTAAATATTTCATTCATTGCTGATGGCTGCAACTTAATCCCGAGAATTGCCACTTTCCCTGTATTTCTCAGTGAAAAATGTTGTCTTATTTGTCCTGCAATCAAACAGCGGTCTTGGCTTTCCCATTCCCCATTGATATTAATATCAAATGGATCCCCGAAGTGAAGTATTAATTCCGGAAACCCATCAGGCACAATTTCTTGAACCTTAGGCTCTTTATCGTCTCCACTATCCATGATCCAATATTGATGGATATATCGGGATATAAATTCACTTGGCGCACGACGCTCAAACCTCATAAATGCTTTTTTAATTAAGTTGTACCTCTTTATTCATGGCGAATTATTTAAAAAACATATGACCTGTTCTCTTATGTTAATCAGCTAGTTCAAAATCAGCTCTAGTCAAAGATGCCAATGATTTTTCTAATGACATTCGAATATTTTCTTCATGCCTATTCGTGATCTCTATTCCGGAAGAGACGATCGAATCTTCTATCACAGCGACATAACTCGCCCCATTTTCTTTTAAGAGAAATGAGTAAGCATAGTGAAGGATGGCTGAATCCTTAAATAGCCCAATTTCTTCACTCACTTTTATCTTGTTGATGACTAATGTCAATGGAGCGGCGCTTGGTAGGCTGACCTGGGCAAAATCGAGATAATCTTCAAATTGCTTATTTATTCCTCCGGACAAAACAGCATCCATTGGGATATTTAAAACCCCCGTTTTGACCTGTCCAATACTGTTGGTTTTTACATCCCTATTATCAACAACATCTTCAATACTAAAATCAACATTATTTAGCTTCCACAGCTTTTGGTCCAATTGGACATAATAATACTTGAGTAGCTTAAGGGGTATAATTTCTACATCTTTTGGATAATAAATAGTTGTCCCCAAATTATTGACAATGTCATTCATATCTCTACAGACTTCTTGAAAATCCGAGGCTGAAACCTCGTCTGTCTTTGCCGTATACTCATATGTAAACAACAGCGAATTGGTAGATGTAGGCGCAATTGATTGGTGAAAGGTAAAAGCCGCATTGTTAAATGATCTGGATTCAGGCGGTATAGCCATTGGTCCGGGAAGGTCTATTGCTGATTTTTGAACAACCTTGTTTGGATAAGTGAAAAAGACTGGATGCTCTTTTTTTTCACAATTGATCGCAGAAACATAGCCATACATTACCGCCGGCTCAAAAGTCATGGTAAATTTTTCCGGATAATCAGGATCATTGTCATCCCAAAAATCCGGTATGCTATAATTTTCAATGAGCTGCATTTCATTCTTCAAAATATCATCATTGACTTTTAATTTTTCTGCCTCTTGAAGGGATGAGAAAATTTGACCATAGGAATATTTATAAAACTCCGCAAGTTGCTTTTTCGAATAGTATTCAAGGACTTGCCTCGTAAAATCCGCCTTGTTACCCTCCACGTTGGTCTTAATTTTAAAAGTGGCGGGTTCTGCAAAAGCGGACGCATCCAAAAACTCATAGACGTAAGTCGCACTCGTGGTGTCCTTTATATCCATAGAAGTCAAGTCAGTAGTTCCCGGTCGTATGATGAGGCCTTTGCCGTAATCGTAAGTCGCCATGGTGGCGTAGTTGCCTCCTTGATATGAATTGGTCGGGTCTAGCCAAAAAGGCTTTCCCTCCTTTTCAAAATAGGCGATACAATGATCAAAAACATAACCACTTGGAATGAACTGATCAATATTATCATTCATTTGAGCGTTGACCAGCACTGGATAACTATGCTCCAAGCCAATCTTACGCAGCATGGTGGTAATTAAAAGTGATTTGTCTTTACAGTCTCCAAACCTTTGCTTCAAAACCTGATTTGGTGAAAATGGCATGATGCTACCTATTCCAGACTCCATGCCCATATATCTGATATCATCTTGCACAAAATCTATGATGGCATTGATCTTATCATCAAGTGTATATTCTGGATAAAATATTTCTTCAAAAATGGTCTCTATCATGTCATCATCATCTTGTTCAAAAATGCCGAGCGCCCATTCATTTACCTCTGCCCATGAAGACGTGTTCGAAAGCATCACGTAAGTATAAGGTATGATCCATGGTGGCATAGTATCCTCCATTTTCACCTCTTTTATGTGGTATTTATCAATCAATAAGGTGGTTACACCGTTTTCCTGTTTTTTGACTACTGCATCATCACAACCGACACACTTATACTCATTATCGACATTTGTAAAAATCAATCTTGCGTACACTCTGTCGATGGGGTTGATATCTTCCAGCGGGAGTGAATAAAACTTCCCGTTCGCAAAAACTGGATTTGAGCCTTGAAGACTGTAGGCAAATTCAAGTAAGTCTCCCTTTCGCAGGTCTTCAATCACCAATAAAGCGGTCACATACCCTGTATATATATTGGACTGTAATTGCTCTTCATTCTTTATAAACTCGAACTTTACGTCCTGAGTCTTATCAATAAGTTGTTCTTTTCTTTTTATCCTTAGATAATGAAATTCCGCTTTTTGATAAGATGAATCATAGGTAATATTCAATTGTGATGCGTTGCTGACACCACCACTAGTAACTACGTTTTGTACAAAATGACTAAACTGGATATCCTCATCAAAATTGACTTGATAATCTATAAGTTTATAATATACGCCGGAGATAATGTCGTATTTTGAGACTTCACTTTCTTCAGGAATGGCCACTGGCACTACCCATGAGGGTGCACTTCGAATGGCAATATCTTGCGCATACGCGGAAATAGCAATGAATAGAAACAGTACATGAAAGAGTGATTTAATGGTCATAACACATCGGTTGCCTAAATATAGGAGCTGCAATTCTTTCCTAGTGAAAAACATAAAAAAACTTTTAGCAGAAATGAGTTTTGACCCTTTGGTTATAGACAATAGCGATGCGCTCAAGCAAGAAGATCTCTTCACGTGATGGATGAGCCATAACTTGAGTCCAATGAATCATTTATTCTTTTGTCGCTGAAATTAAATGTGATTAGTACAGGCTTTTAAAACAGTCTTCCCAATCGAAAGTCACTTTTTTTCAATTATCTGAAGAAAATATTTATAATCCTCAGCGACTCTATTTGCATATAGCAAAGCTGTGGAAGCCACCAAGTTTTTAAATTCCCGTTTTCTATTAGCCGTTCGCTTTTGGATTTCAATAGGCAACTCATGCGCCTCCGCATTTAGGACATAGCTAGCGCGTTTATGCCTAGAAGCCAACAAGTTGCCCCATACTTTGGCCATGAAATAAAGGTCCTTGGGCTTTTTCAATTTCGTGCTCGGAAAATCAGCTTTAAATGGAGATCGCTCTCTCACGGAATAGGTGATCTCATCCATCTTAATCCAACCCAAATAGATGTCAGGATTTTCGCTTAGCGCCTTAAAAGCTCTGGCATGTCTTTCTCCTTCATTGGGAAACACACGGTTATATTCCTCTTTTTCAAGAACACTCATGTGTCTGTATAGTGGTGGTCGGCCTTGTTCTTTCATGTCAAGAATAACATCATCATCAGTAGATGGCGTATCGCCCTCAAGCAGAATATAATATCTGACTGAACCCAAAGAACCCGTGCCAGCTTTCACCCTTCTGGCAATATCTTTTATTTTAAAATGGGTGTCTTCTGACTCAAAAGTAGCTGATAACGTAGATCGGTACTCGAGTAAGCTCTCTTCTACTCTCACATATTCACTTTCAGAAAGAGCCGTTAATTTTTCTATTGAGCAGTTGAACTTTCTTGAGCCCTCTTCAACCACCGTCCACTTATTGAGCATTTTCAATCTGCTCTTTTTCTTCGTTACTTTCTTAAGAAACTTTTTCAATAAGCCTTTTGAGGTCTTTTTTGTCAAATGAACGGCATTGCTGGGATCATCATCTTGATGCGTCGTGATTTCCTTTAAGTACGCTTCGGTAAACTCATCTAAAGCTTTCTTTTGCGTCGGCTCTCCAAAAACGCTGTTCAATCGACAGTCGAGCAGCAAACTAATGGCCATGCGCCATAAATCGAATTGATAATCAGAAACTATAGCATCGTCAAAGTCGTCCATGCAGAAAATAGCTTCCCCATGGTGGTTGGCATATGCACCGTAATTATAAATATGCGCATCCCCATTTATCCAAGTCAAAGTAGAGGAAGAACCGCCAAAGAAATTAATCCGCCAGTCATTGTAAAAATCTTCCCAATACAAATGATTTGACCCACGATAAAACGTGTAAGGTGACACTGACATTTTTAGAAATTTCTCTTGCCTATAGCTTTCCTCAATCTCTTGGTTATTGTAATTCAGTTCCGCTTTTATCTTTTGATAGCGATTATGGAGCAACAGTTTTTTCGTATGCGGCATGGCAAATTAGGTTGGTCAACCCTTAAAAAACAAGCTAGTCCTGTTTTTGTTGCACCAGCTCTTCACGAACGCGCATTTTAGATTCAACGATTAGTTTCGAGCATTCGAATAATGAAATTTTATATAAGTAAAAGCCGATCGTTTTACTTACTAATAAATGAGTAGTGGCAGTCGTAAATGATGCATTTATCATTGATTCCCTTAATGTAGCGCAATAAATTCCATCACTGATGGATTGCAAATCAAGAAACTCGGAGCAAGCTAGTGAGTTACCCCCTCAGGTGATTCTCATTTAAGCATTGCAGCACAAAACCCATTATTAAGATTTAAACAGGCACGTTATAGAGAAAAAATATAACCATTCGCTTAGCAGATTAAGATAATCATTATTTCATTCTACAAGGGAAATCGTCTCCATGATCTCTAAAGAATCCCCAACTTTTATCGTTTTTCCTTTTTCCGTAGGCGGTAAGTAAATATCCACTGCCAAATGATACAAATTACCGAACTGATCAAGTGTGCTGTTTTCAGGCAATGACTCCCCACGGCTTTTCATCATGGCTTTTACGAAGGTTTTATCGGTTTCGCCAGTTTGCGGATTCCGTGGAGGCACATTGCATCTCGCCCTAGGTGTCATGCCGATCATTTCTACCTCTCCCATTTTAAAACGCACACCCGTTTGTGGCTTATGAAACAAGTTTTCCTCCCAAAAGGCCTCCACTCCTGATATCTCTATATTCGTTCTAAACCTTAGTCGAAGATCTTCCAACGAATAGGTGGGCATGTCGTGTTGTAAGGACGCTAAAGATGCTGTGCTCACAATTGAAAGACTGCTTCTTTTTGGCACATCCAACAGTTCACCAGCATCATTGTGGACTAAATGGAGTTTCATTTTAAAAAAATCCTGCAGGTAGCCATTGAGTTCAGGGTTGTCTGCATGCAAGTCAAAAGATTGCCAGTCATTTTTGCCTCTTTCCGTAAGCTTAATTACGTTGTTGGGCAGGTCGAATGTCGATTGCAGCTGGTTGATACGACCCGTACGTTTTCCATTGACCCAACGTTCATCATCCGCAAGCATGGCGAATATCCGGTCATTTTTTAACGAATGTATGCCAATTTCTACTTCCTGCTGTTCAACAGGGTCCAATGACTTGATAGGATAAATGCGAATATTTGATACCGTTGGTTGCATAATGAAGGGTCTCTGATAAATTGAATGAAGTTAATTTATTTTGAAAAAAATCGAGGTGTACGCCATGTCTAATTTCTACTCTCTTTGTCTAAGATTTTTTACCCTCATTATATTTAAAAGCTTTGGTGGTACCTCGCTCCATCAGAATATCATAGCTCCAGAATTTTCGAGCAGCCTTCTTGTAATAAATCCCTTAATTGAGTGACTAAGTAGATAAAGACATGATGAATGCAAAATTGATCGTTACCCTCAATGCCTCTTTCCTCGGAATTCTCGGTGTTTTATTAACCTTTTTACCTGAAGAAATTTCCCAAATACTCGAATTAGAAGCCCCAACATCGTTGATTTTTAGTCTATTAGGAGCCGCATATTTCGCCATGGCCATGACTAACTGGACTGCTCGCGGGAGCATACTCGGAGGGATTTATGGCCGAGCAATAGTTATTGGAAATTTTACACATTTTTCCATTGCTGGCCTGATGCTCATTAAAATACAGCTAGCCAATACCGACTCGTTATATCTTTGGCCGATTTCCATTGGATTCGTTTTATCAGCCTTGGTTTTCGGATATTTGTTTTTCACCTCCCCTGTCAAATCTTGACCTGTTAACTAGCGGGTTAATTGCTATTCGGTGAGTTGCACAAATTGACCAAGCATAACCCTTTATCTACCTCCGTAAAGTAAAAAAACATATTTCATTAGCTATTGTGCTGTTATTCGAGGTTAAAAACCTAACCCGAATTATTCATATGGCTACCATTTAATTTGGATAAAGTAATTTATTTGCAACGGGGTTAAAATCGACTTTGTTAGATATTTGGACATCCAATTTTGCGGTGCTCTTTTTTAAGGGATTTTGAGTGAAATAAAACTCATTCGGTATGTTGTGTTTTCTCAATGAATATACCACACATTGGTACGTTTTAAAATCAACAAAATAACAATAGTTGCAAAAATCGAAAAGCCAAACCTCGTAAATACCGACAGGCAAATAATATATATAGTTGTGAGAAATCTGATAGCAAATGCTAGTAGATGCTGCCAAGAAAACGACCAGCTAATTATCAACTAATTATCAACTAAAAGAACAAAACGGAATACACCTTATTTTTTGTTATAGACACAGAATCTGGCATTCTTTCTGAAGATATTGATAAAGTATTTACTCTCGATATCTTCAAAGGCAAAAAATTTAAAGCCACTGGTTATGCCCTTGGACTGTATGCGTGTTGCGTGTTTTTTGAGACCATGAGAGAGCAAATTTGGGTAGAGCGCCACCCAGAGAAAGGAGCTACTTTTCGTTTTACACTTCACTTCAATACCTAAAAATAATCACAGCCTTTGAGTAAAATAATAGGCGATAACTAATCGTATTAGTTTTTGACAGCATAATGTGTCTCAATTACACCCGAACCATACTTTTTTGTGGACATTACCTGCATCTGCTTTTCAACTGGCTCTCCAGCAAAGAGACCAATGCCACCTGGTATTATGATTGGCATAGTGTGAATAATCATTTCATCAAGCAATCCTGCCTTGAGCATCATTGTGTTTATTTGTCCTCCGCCGATTAGCCAAATATCCTTGTTCGCTTTTTCCTTGAGGCGTTTCACAGCGTCGAGGTGATCATTTGTGATAAAATTGACAAAGGTTGAGGGTTGTCGTTGATTATTGCGCGTGAGTACAAAATTTTGCTTGTCTTTATATGGAAACTCAATACCCCAATCAATGATTTGCTGGTAGGTGCTATACCCTTGAATAGTGATGCCAATAGATTCATAGAATGTGGCATAACCGTAATCCTCACCTTCTACATGAGGAATAGTTTCTAACCAGTCGACACTCCCATCTGATCTTGCAATTTTTCCGTTGAGACTTTGTGCACTGTAGAGGATGATTTTTTTCATTGTCGTATCTTATGAATCATCACAAAGATAATAAGAGGCTATTTTTTACAATAACTTCTGAAAAGTAGCCTCCTGTTTTTAATATTTCCAAGCACGCTGAAAAGTGATTACACCATCTTCATGATAGCCATCACAATCATTGCCCGTAAAGTCAAGTTTGATATCAAATTCGCTAGTAATAGACCCTGAAGTACCAGTGTACAAACCAGGACAGCCCCCTTTATAATTAGGTAGATCTTGATTGTATTCAAATAACGTAATTTTATTACCCTCAAAAAACAGTTTAATATCGCCATCAGTTTCTCCACCCCAACTAGCCGTGAACACCGCAGATATAAATACCGGGCCAACATATTCATTGTTTTCATCCATCGTCAGTATAGTAGAAAAGGGGATATCCTGGAATAAGTTGTCATTAAACCTTCCACTATAATGCCCTTCAAACTGAGCATTATCACTGAACAATATCGTTTCCATTGTTTGTGCTAAAATTCCCATCTCATCGCTGAATACCAAGACGGTATATTTTTGGTCATATTCCAATTGACTGCCTTCAATGTCCGTCTGTTTAGCGTTAAGATCTACCATAAAGGATTTTTTCGCATCGGTGCTGATTCGTGTAAAGGCACTTTCACTCAGTGTGGCCAATGAAGCTGCCGACACATCCGCCGCTGATTCCTCTTTGACGAGGGCAATGGACAAGTGGTCGATTCCACGACTGGCGTTGACATCAAAAAGAACTCTTATGTCACTAGCATTATTATTATTGCTTATATCATGTAACCACATATCTGTAACAGTACTGAAAACCTCCATTTGATCAAATTTCTTAACGGAAGAAGCGCTGGATAATATTTCTAAGCCTTTTGCGTATACATAAATCTTATATAACGATCCATCTATAAGTCTATGCCCATCCGTGTCCAATTGCTGTTCGTTTATCGAGCACGCATACACATTATCAAGTGAAGGCGCGATGCTTGTATAGCGCTTATTGTCTAGGGTATTTATGTAGTTACTCAGAAGCTGGTTTACTGGTTGAGATTTAGCCACTATCACCCAAAACGCTTCAACGCCTTTCGATGAATTCGCTTGAAAGCTGACGGTAATTCTACTAATATCTGCACCCGCGAACTCCTCATTTGCTGAGAATGAACTGATTGTCGCAAACTGCTCTACATTATAATTAAACGATGCTGATGGTGTCGATAAGTAGTTCAGCTCACTATTATAGACCACAATACTATAGGCATTTCCAGACGCCAAAACATCACCATCGGTATCCAGCTGATCGACATTTAGCTCAACAGCATAATTAAGTTGGTTTGCTTGAATCTGAAAAGTCTGTGAGCCATCAAGTTCCAAAAAATCACTAGCCGTGAAAATACTGGATTGGGCGGTTTTGATGACTGCAAGTGAAAAACCCAAAACTCCTTCGGCAGAGTTAATTTCAAAGCTTACATTAATGATTCCGTCTGTACTGCTAGAGGCGGATATGTTATTGACGACTGTGAATTGGCCCATGTCATCTTCTGAACATGCGATCAAAAAGGACATACCTATAAGGGTAAATATTTTAGTTAAAAATTTCATGGTTGGAGTTGACAAAAAATGTGGAGGCCCTTCAAATGAGAGACATTGTATAAACAGTCCATTTTTTCACAACCCTAGGTTTGAATGTACTAAAATTTACGCTCAGCGATAATTTGGACCAAATTAAAAGACAATTTCTTGTTTAAAAGCCTTTAAACAAGAAATAGATGAGGTATAATATTCTGAAAACCTGATTGAAAAGAGAATGTGCATTCGCGAAATCTCCGATCTCGCTTATTTTACTAACCCTAAAATGCTCTGTTTTGGACTGCTCTATTATCTGGTTCATAAAAGACAATGATAATGGTGGCAGTATTAGTGCCCAACTGAGAAAGCTTTTCTTTTTGACTAATTAGAAATAGTTCGTCTTAGAGGAATAGGCAACAATTAACATCGTTTCCTACAAGTGTGTAAATTTCTTTCTCTGCCAGATAATAAAGGCCACAAAGCCTCATCTTCGATCGGCTATACGTTCGCTAATAGTTGATTCCTATTTCCTCATTTCGAGTGCTTTTTCCATCACATAATCATCCATCACAAAGCCATCACCGATATCTATAACCACGGCTTCCTTTTTGAAAAAGCCCATTTTCTCATAAGAAGTGATGGAATTCGTATTGAATTTATTGACCGTCAACCTTAAAGTATCTAAGCCAAGATCTGTCGCATTGTTCTCAATGAAACCGATAGCCCCTTTTCCTAGTCCTTTTCCTCTTTGATCACTCAAGACATAAATCTTGCTAATAAACAAGGCGTCTTCTTTTGGATAAAAAGAAAGGTAACCTACATTCTCATCCTCGTTTTCTACCAAGTAATAATGCACACCCTCTGCTATTTGCTTCTTGATAGCCGTGATGGATTGAAAATGATCTAGCATGTATTCCACTTGCGCTGAGCCAATAATAGGTGTATAATGTTCGCGCCAAATGACGTCACCCAACTCAGCTACAAGCTGACAATCAATGTCGGAGGCTACTCGTTTGAAGTTCATTTGAATGAAGGCTGGGCAAAAGGCTTAAATTATTGGAAAATGTACAGAACCATCATTAAAAAATGAAGGATACTTCCCACCATTACAAAAAGATGCCAGATGAAATGGGCAAGCCTCATCCTATAATCAATGATATAAAAAACAATGCCTATCGTATAAGCAATACCTCCAGAAGCAAGCAACCAAAAGGCTGGTTCAGGCAACATTGATTTGACCAATTCGATTTTAAAAACAATAATCCACCCCATGAAGGCATACATGAGCGTAGATATCAAGTTAAACCTTCCGGTGAAAAAGACCTTAAGCATAATACCTATCAAAGCCATCGTCCATTGGATTCCGAAAAATATCCAACCTGTGGTTCCTCCTATGCTCATGAGCAACACAGGTGTATAAGTGCCCGCAATCAATAAATAAATACCGCAATGATCAAGAATATTGAATACACGTTTCGACTTTTCGTGCCTCAGGCCATGATAGATGGCCGAAAAAGTATAAAGAAGTACCAAACTGACACCATAAAAGAGCGCGCTAAAAAGACTCCACTCTTGGTCGCTTTTTACACCCATGACAATCAGAACAACTAATCCTCCAATAGCTGTAACCCCTGTAATACCATGTGACAGCATATTAAACCACTCTTCTAACTTACTTTGCTCTTTGGCGCTTCTCATTGTCGAATATTGAATTAACTCTCTTTGCTAAACTATAAAATTGATTGGTTTATAATTGATTGTCAGATATTTAAACACGTTTATCATGCAAAAACCTACAAGCAAACCCATAAATAACATCTTCATGTAAGACCACCATGATAAGTAATTGTGACACTTTTTACTATTTAAATGACAGATGTGTCTCGCCAATCACTTTTGCTATCACATGGAATCCGTGAGGAAATTACACAAATAAGTGGCTTGAAAAGCATCAGAGCAAGGGAAATGTATAGTTTTCTAATGAGAATCCATATAAATGGACTGCTAAGAACTATGACACAAAAGCTTCGAAGCGGGCAAGCAAACAATAAAGCTGGAAGAATAGATTTTGTTCGATATAAACATCTGAGAATAAAACGCCCCAGTGGAATTTAAAGTGGATAAACACTTGAATGCTTTATGTTGTGAAGAACAAAAGTGCTTTTTATCTCCCTAACATTTGATAAAACGGCAATCTTGCCTGATGCGAATTGATGATAGGCTTGCAAATCTTTAACGACCACTTTTAAAAGAAAATCATTGGCTCCACCCATGAGATAACACTCAAGAACCTCCGGAATTGATTCAATAGCCTCACTAAATTTTGAGATTTCATCAAGTTTTTGTGAGTCTAGCATGACCGAGCAAAATACGACCATAGATGATTCTAACTTTTCGCTATTCAGTATGGCTACATACTTTTCAATGATGCCTTCTTTCTCGTACCTTTTTATTCTCTCGTAGATTGGCGTCTTGGTAATGTTCAGCTTAGAAGCCAATTCCTTAATATTTATTTTAGCATCCGCTTGCAAGAGTTGAAGCAATGCCTTGTCGGTTTCGTCTAACTTCATGATCGTTTTTAGGAAAATTTCCTTAAGTATATATTTTCTGACTATCGAATAGTAATTTAAAACTGCTATCCTTTATTTTTTTAGGAATATTCACCAAAATATACAGTATATATAATACTTATTCCCTTTAAAAGTAATTTTACAGCAGTTATCACTTGTAAAATAACCTCTATGAAAGAACAGCTCAATCCCGAAAGCTTAATGATGACGCATGGCTACAAGCCTGAATTGTCCGAAGGTGCCATCAAACCACCCTTATTCTTAACTTCTACTTTCGTATTCAAAACGGCCGAAGAAGGAAAATCATTTTTTGAAGTGGCCTATGGTCTTCGACAAAAAGAGGCTGAAGAGGAAATGGGCTTGATATATAGTCGAATTAACAATCCCAATCTTGAAATATTAGAAAATCGATTGTGCCTCTGGGATAAAGCGGATGAATGTGCTGTTTTTGAAAGTGGTATGTCAGCGATAAGCACGGTTCTTTTAGAGTTTCTTAAGCCGGGAGACTTGTTGCTTTACAGCTCTCCTACTTATGGTGGAACCGACCATTTTATCAATCACTTTTTGGATAAAATTGGTGTGACTTGTGTTAGCTTTTATCCACAGCATACCAAGGAGGAGATCATTCAAAGAATTGTGGATACAGGAAAAGCGAGTGACCTCAATTGTATTTATTTGGAAACACCTGCCAACCCCACCAATAACCTCATTGATATTGCAATGTGCAGAGAGGTTGCGGATCATTTCAGTACTCAGGAAAAACGTGTGATTATAGCCTGCGACAATACTTACATGGGTCCGCTTTGGTCTAGTCCATTGGCACATGGTGCTGACTTGGTCGTGTATTCAGCCACCAAATATATTGGCGGTCATAGTGATCTCATCGCGGGAGCGGTGCTGGGAAACTCTGAGTTAATGAAACGAGTGAGAGTATTACGCACTTTCTTAGGCAACATGGCAAGTCCACACACATGCTGGCTTTTGCTCAGAAGCTTGGAAACCCTCAAACTTAGAATGGATCAGCAAGCAACAAATGCTACTGAAGTAGCCAATTTTCTATTGACTCATGAAAATGTAGAAAAGGTATCATTCCTTGGCTTGTTAACGCCAAATGATCCTTCTTATGAAATCTACAGAAAGCAGTACAAGGCGGCCGGAGCTATGATTTCTTTTAAGGTAAAAGGAGGTGAAAAAGAAGCTTTTAGATTTTTAAATTCACTAAAGCTCATCAAGTTGGCCGTGAGCTTGGGCAGTACAGAAAGCCTTGCACAGCATCCTGCCTCGATGACCCATGCTGGCGTTTCTCAGGAAGTAAAAGCAGCCATGGACATCTCTGATAATTTGGTCAGAATCTCCGTTGGGGTTGAAAACAGCGACGATATAATTTGGGATGTGGAGCAAGCATTATCGAAGGTATATGAAGCCGTGTTGGCAAAAGCTTAAATTCTAGACCGCTTTGCGTACGCCTAAAATGGAATAGGAATAGGAAAGCGCTGCACAATACAGCGCTAAGCCTTGTCCTTTCAGAAATTAACAACTGACCCACGTGCACTTAAGGGTTTAGAAAAAAGCACAATAGTTACAACATTCCACAGATACTCTCAGTCCGATCCATTATCGAAAGCTAAAAATTTGACCATTTATCGGCTAAGCGGGAGATGTAAAACCCTTCATCAATAGCGCAAAAATTTGATGATCATGTATCCAAAAGCGCAGATCATTTCAATCGACCAAACCCTTTTAGCCTTGCCGTGACACACATGGAGACCCATCTACAATCACTGTCGAAGCTCGCCACAAAACAATCTTCAAAGAATAAGAAGATCCGTGCATCAAAAAAATGACTTGGACGCCTGATGTTATGCTCTTTCACGCTTGTAAAGAGTCGCTTCCTATGGATAGAAGATCTTTTCCTCAGTTAACTATCTAGTGTTCATTTTCTCCTTCGTTTTTTGTTACTTTTCCAATCGAATGCGAAACGTATATCTCGATACCCTTGAACTACAACCTGGCACCACCGAAAGAGATGTCAAAAAAGCGTATCGTAGATTAGCCAAAATCTATCATCCCGATCTCAGTAAAGATCCAAACGCGCAAGAAAAATTTATCGCGATTAATGAAGCCTATAATTTTTTAACGAAAGTCGGCCCAACACCACATAATGAAACAAGGAACTACAATTACAATCCTGAAGTTTCAGAATATGATCAATGGCGACAACAAGCGAAGGCAAAAGCCAGAGCCAGAGAGGAAATAAGAATGCAGCAACGAATGATCAAGCAAATGCTTAGATCATTTCAATATGCCGCTTTTATAATCCTTAGTTTCAACGTGCTCCTCACGGTTGATTGGTTATTACCAAAAGTTGAAAAAGAATAAAGAATTTTAAAAACTTCCACGCAGAGAGAAAAGGTCAGCGGTGGCTACACCGGTTACCTATACAAGAACTTTGTCTTCGAAAACAGCCAAATGAAAATTGTGTGGTCTAATCAAGTAAAACTTGAGCAACTCGACAGAGGTCTGGTCCAATCGACCATCATTTTTTCAATTCCTATCTCCGTTGTTTTAGAAGATAAGCAAAAGAAAGTGCGAATTGAACAAGCCTACAGAATCTATCATATTTTTGGATATGTGATCCCAATCATTTTTGCAATAGCCCTTGTATATATAACGCTCATGAAGACGCTAGATCAAAAACTAACACTCGCCATTTTTATGATTGCACTATTTTTATTCCAACTCTTCCTTTTCTATTTTTTCTGAAAAAGCAATGCTTAAAAAAGCACCTGTAAAAGACTATTAATCAAAAAAACCGGAAGGAGCCCACGAGTTATAGAATCTGAGAATTCCTTTTTATTCAGGGTAAGTAACAGTGAATAAAAAATACAAGTAACCCGAGTTCGGTTAATAGCTTATCACTTTGTAACTGAAATTAAGAACAAAGCAATTTTTTTTGAGATTTTAGCACAGTTTTTCCCTCAAGCATGGGAGGTTGTGGACGGCCAGTTGCGGACGGCCAGTTGCGGACGGC
>JBLIIJ010000067.1:0-21301 GCA_047635055.1 Cyclobacteriaceae bacterium
TAAAATTTATAGTCGTCGTTAATCGGCTATTGCCTGACTTATTTCGGATGTTGTCAATGGTAAGAATATATTCAACACCTTCGATAAAAGAAGTAGAAAATGTAAGATCAACAGTTTTTTCACTTGCATTCATCATACTGGATGTAGGCTGACCAATCGCATTGTCGACCCTGAAATTGGCTAGTGTTTCAACAATACCCTCATCAAGGAAGTCATTGAATCCTATTGTCATTGTCCGCTCATCAGGAGTGATGATGCTTTCTAATGCCAACGTCAAGTAACTAAATAATTCCGTTACTCCTTTGTTTTTGGTCAAAGTAGCGGAGACTTCAAGCATATAATTCTGACTCTCCAAGGGAGTCGATGGGTCAATCTCCAACTTCACCTTTCGTGCATCAGTAATATCTTGATCCGCAGCGAGTAAAGTGAGACCTGCAATAGTATAATTAGTAATACTGCTTACCTCAGAAATAGGTGGTGATTGATTAAAGCTCACCGTGATTGATTGATTACTCGTGACTTCAACATTCTCTATGCTGATTTGGTCTATTAACACATCGTCAAGGAAAAAATCATCTACTCGCGAGCTTGTGTGGTTGACTATCCAGCCAAAAAAGCTTGTAGAAGTATAGGTGTTGTCAAAAAAAGTGAATGAATCTCCGTCCTCCGTATTTCCATCATGGTCAGAGGAGACTGTCCAGATTCCACTGTCATCTCTAATCACCTGAATGCTTACTTGTGAGTCAAAAGCGACAGAGCCGGTCGCTAATAATGTCCCACTGCCCTTATCACTTCTATAGAGGCTAACAAAATCATCTCCAGTCTGACCGATTTGAATATAATATCCATCCACTGAGCCTTCTAGGTTGGCCAAATTGGAAGTAAGGTATACCCTAGCCCTATTGCTCCCTGATGGCGCACTTCCATCAATTTGTAGATAAAACTCCCACAGCGTATAATCCTGCAAGGAAGAACTTACTGCAATATAAACTTCATCAGACCCTGACCCATTGTTATTCAATTGACCCGCAGATATTTGAAACTTATCCGCTTCTCCTAACCATTCTGGATCAGTAGTAAAATCTCCATCATCGAACGAATCGTTTATTTGTGCAAAGCCTGAGAGACAATTCAGGAGTATTATGAGAAATAATGCTATTCTTATTGGCATCTTAAATTAAATTCGCCTCTAGTTAAAATTATAAAAATAAAATGCTGTTTTTGTAACAAAGAGTTTCAAAGTATACGTGACTTTAATATAAACCCAAAATGATAATTTTTTAATAACGGAGCGGATCATACCCCTAATGATCTTGGATAATATAAATATAATATGAAAATTGCAATTATTGGTGCTACAGGACTTGTTGGATCAGAACTACTGAAAGTATTGGAAGAAAGAAATGTTCAATTTGATAAGTTGCTTCTAGCGGCCTCTCCTAGGTCAGTAGGTAAAAAGATTAGCTTTAAGGGAGAGGAACATACTGTAATTTCTATGGATCAGGCTGTAAATGAAGTGCCTGATGTTGCGTTATTTTCAGCTGGAGGTGGTACATCATTAGAATGGGCACCAAAATTTGCCGAGAAGGGAACGGTTGTGATTGACAATTCCTCCGCATGGAGAATGGATCCAACCAAAAAACTCATTGTTCCCGAAGTGAATGGAAGCGTCATTGGAAAAGATGACAAGATCATCGCCAATCCAAATTGCTCTACTATCCAAATGGTATTAGCCTTGGCCCCTCTTCACTCGAAATATAAAATAAAAAGAGTGGTCGTCTCTACCTATCAATCCGTGACTGGCACAGGTAAGGCCGCAGTTGACCAAATGATGAACGAACGTGCAGGTATTGAGGGAGACATGGTTTATCCTTATAGAATAGACATGAATGTTCTTCCTCACATTGATGTATTTCAAGAGAACGATTACACCAAAGAAGAGATGAAATTGGTGAATGAAACCAAAAAAATTCTCGGTGATGAAAGTGTTCAAGTAACAGCTACATGTGTCAGAATTCCAACAATGGGCGGTCATTCGGAAGCTGTCAATATTGAATTTCTAAATGATTTTGATGTAAAGGAAGTTAAGGTCTTATTAGCAGAAACTAGCGGGATAATTATCGAAGACGATCCTGCGAATAATATCTATCCAATGCCCATCAACTCGCATGGAAAAGATGAAGTATTTGTTGGCAGAATAAGAAGAGATGATACACAACCAAACACATTGAATATGTGGATCGTCGCTGATAATCTTAGAAAAGGCGCAGCGACTAATGCTGTACAAATTGCTGAGTTCCTTATTGAAAATAAGCTGGTAAACTAAATGTCTGACTTGCTCAATAAGCTGACAAATGAAAGATTTCAAGGTTTTATTAGCGCAAATGAAAATGCCGATATAACTAAGCTCCTGCTCACAGGAAATAAGCCTGACGTTGATATTAAATTGGCAGCAGCTCAAATTTTAAGTAAACGAAAGTCGAAAGGGAAACTTACTTCATGGCTAGGTGTGGAAGGTATCGTTCTTCCTCCACCCCTGTCTATAGAGCAGGCTTCTTCTGATACTACATCTGACTATAAAGCGCAATTAATTAGTGGTGACCACTTGGTAGATCTCACCGGTGGCATGGGCATTGATACATTGGCTTTTTCAGATCAATTTGCGCTTGTTACTTATGTAGAGCAAGATTCTTGGCTTTGCGAAGTGTTTGATTACAATGTCAAAAAGCTTGGGAAAAATAATATCGTAATAATTAATCAGCGCGCGGAAGAGTTTCTGAGTTCGTTTAATGGTAAAGCTGTTTTTTATATCGATCCAGCAAGGCGCGATGACTTGAAGAAAAAAGTGTTTCGCTTCGATGATTGCACGCCCGACCTGACCAAGCTACTTTTCTTCCTAAAGGAAAAGGCTTGTCGTCTACTTGTAAAAGCTTCTCCAATGATCGATATCACAGAAGGCGTCAGGGCACTAAAATATGTAGAAGAAGTACACATTATAAGTATTAAAAATGATTGCAAGGAGGTGCTGTTTGACTTAAAATTTGAGCAACCTAATGAAAACCCTTTGGTTAAAACGGTGAATTTCACTGATGGCCCTTTAGAGTCATTCCAGTTTAATTTGAAACAAGATCAAATGGTTCCGGCGCTTTTAAGTAAGTCAAAAAAATATCTATTTGAACCGAACTCATCAGTACTAAAAGGTGGCGGATATGCTTCTATCGGTCAGGCATTTCCGATTAGTAAACTTCATCAAAACACCCATTTATTTACAAGTGACAAATTGATTGAGGGTTTTCCCGGAAGGAAATTTATCATCATAAAAGATAGCGTTTCAAAGGAGGATCTGAATGTGCTATTGCAAACAAAGAAAGCGAATATTATTACCAGAAATTACCCTTTAAAACCAGAAGAAATCAAAAAAAAATACAAAATCAAAGACGGTGGTGACCACTACCTTATAGGTTATCGAGATCTTGATAATAAGCCACGACTCCTTATTGCTCTTAGACTTAATTAAGTTGTTGATCTTCTTTTTCGGTTTTCATCAACCTGTCCCAAAAAGTAAAATAAAGTCCATAGTTATTGTGAAAATGTTGATGATGCAAAGCATGATGTTTTGCGCCAATGATCCATTTTCTAAAATTCCCTTTTCTAGGATAAAAATCTACTCCTAAATGATTGATTATGGAGCTTAAGGTCATGAATATAAGTAACCCTAAGAGCACCAAATAATGCAATGGAACGATGACCACAATAAGTACAAGCATCAATAACTGAAGCATCCCTTCGATTGGATGAAAGGAAAATGCTGTCCATGAAGAGGTCACTAAGCTTTGATGATGCACCTTATGAACCCATCTGAAGACAGATTTATGGTGCATCCAGCGATGCGCCCAATAGTACATCGTTTCATGTAAAAATAATACTGCCAAAATCCCTATTGGAATTACCCAGATTGGGTAAGACGAGATGTTAGTATAAATAGACGTAAATCCGTTTTTCCATAAAAGCAAAACTCCAGCCCCCAAAAAAGCAAACATGACGGATGTGAGCAATGACCACCCTATTTCCATCAATCTTTGAGAATTTTTAGGGAACGTGTTGTAGACGTATTTTTCTTTTACTTCCGAGTTTTTGGGCGAAAAAACCCAGTCAAAAACAAGAGATAAAATAAAGTACCTCACCACAACACCAGCAAATAGCGTCAGGCTCACATACCAAAACCCCAAGTCAACAAATGAATCCATAGCTCTCTAAAACTTTCCGAAACGAAAAGATACTGAAGAAATAAAATCCGAAAGCTCCTTATCATTGATATTTTGAAGGTCAGATCCCTGCACCCATCGATAACTCGCACCTACAGCTATACGGAAGTTCTTAGTGATGTTAAATTCCAATTGTAATGATGGCTCCACAACGAAAAAAACGGAATTTTCAATGGTAAAATCTGTATCCGTTACAATATTTTGATCAAAAAAATTATGATCGGAAACATCAATGGATCCAGCACCAAAGACTACAGGCATACTTATGTGAACGATTTCCTTTCTAAGTATGGTTGCTCCTAATAGTAAGCCAGCATAGCCCATGTGTAGGTTCAAATTTTTAACCTCATTGCTTCCAGGAATAAATCCGGTAAATTCATTGTCCGTAGCTAACCCATAAGCAGCCATGCCAAGCATATAAGTGTTATTGACAAGTAATCCTCCATAGCCGCCAATAATCAAACTTCGCGTGTCGAGTACTTGTCCAAATTTCAAATCTGCTCCTCCAAATCCTGCAAGGTCATTCTCTTTTCCTAATAAAGATTTTATTTCGTTTGGATCATGAGAATCTACATAGGTTTGAGCGTTGACGCTAAAACAAGCTAGGACTAAGATTGGTAGTAAAAGTCTTTTCATTTCTTATTCAGTGATGATTGGCAATTATGTTTTAGCGCTTTCTAGAAAATGTACTTAAATGATACGGCTGCATCCCAAAATTGAGCATCCAAGTATCGCATCCCTATATAATTAAAGTACGGTTTTACATCAAAGGTGATCGTCATGGGTAAGCTTAACCAGCGATATTCAACACCAATCATTGCATCCGCACCAATCACGACATAAGATTGGTCTTCATATTCAAAAGTAAAAGGATTAGTGCCAAGCACATTCTTTTTCAAACCGCTATACCGCTGGTAGCCAATGTGTGCGCCTAGCCCATAGGTAAAGAAAAAACTTTCATTAAAAGACAATTCCAGCGGCTTATGATACTCATATAAGGCCGTGAATTGAATGCCATTTTCTCTTCCACTGAGCATCATCTCTACAGCCTGCTCCACTTTTACAAATTTTTTGTAAGTAAAACCAGAGGTATGCCCAAGCCTGACACCTCCCGATTGCCCATATTGTTGCCCAAATGCATTTGAAGTGGTAATTATTAAAATCAACATAAAGAATATGCTCTTCTCAAAGAGAAAAGCATGATTAGTCTTAGTCGTTTTATTCATGATTAGTCCTTATTCTCTTTCCGAAAAAAGTGGAAGTTCATTAATGGCGATAATTGTTTTGCCTTCATCATTTTTTATCACAAGATCGCTGAACCGCTCTTGGGTATTACCGACAAATCCTGCCAGCTTGATCGCATTAAGCTCCTCTACTTTTTCCTTTTGCATTGTCAGCATACTATTGGGAAGAATCATTTTATTTTCCTGACCGGTAATACTGGCATTGATATAGGATGATTGATCCAAAATCAAATTGATATCTGCCGATTCACTTAATATATTGATCGATTTAAAGTCCCTTTTTATTCTTGTAATGAAAATGTCCCCATATCTAAAGTCAAGTCTCGCGCCAGTAAGAATCATATCTGAACTAAAATCTGTAAAAACGCCCTCACCGATTACTTCGCCAATCGACTCAGCGGTAATTTTATCGTTTCTACTATTGAATTTTAATGCTTTCACCGTTCCCAAATCAATAGAAGATGAGCTACTTTCAACATCTAACTCCACACTGCGTTCTACTTTTAATTCAGCGCCTCTTAAAATAAAAGTCCCCATTTTCACAAACTGTATATCGCTTTTCCCAAAACTATGTTTCAAATTGAGCTCGTTACTTAAGTCTTGTGCTTTTAAATCTCCATGGGATAAATCTATTGAAAGATCGCCATCTAAAGATGTTAAGTACACATTTCCAAACTTATTTTCAATGTTGAGATTTACCTTAGTGGGCATAAACACCTCGTAAGAAACCGTCAACTTATCCCCGCCAAACAATGACCTTGAATAATCATCTACCTCGTTCATTAGCTCTTTAAAAAAGCCAGAACGACTGGTTTTCACAATAGTAGAAGATGAAATTAGATTACCAACCTGCCTAAACTGTACATCAATCTTGTCTATGTTTTTCTTTACTAGATCTGCTGTTTTAGCCTCAGAAATAACTTCAACAATAATCCGAATAGAGTCTTGCTCCCACGTTCGAATAATAACCTCTCCATATTTGTTGATCAGATCAAATCGACTTCCTGCTGGTGCATGAAAGGTGCGATCATAATTTTTCTCCATCTTTACTGCTTGCGCATTAGCCTGTGCTACCGACATTGCGGTGAGCAAACTACAAGCCAACAGTAGCCTCTTCCTCTTTTTCATCTTCCTCTATCTCTTGTAGTATCCGCTCTAATATTCTCAGCTTTAGCTGATAGTTCTCCATCATCGCCATGATGACTTCTTCATTATCAAGGTTATCCTTTAAGTCTTTTTTCAACTCTAAGAAAGCCTGATCAAGTTGTTCGATATCGGCCAATAGTATCGGATCCGTGACTTGTCTTTTCACCTGTACCAGTTTCGCATCAATCATTTGCTCGTAATAGTCCTCCGCTTCCGTTAGCTCAGTGTCTTCTTGACTGCTTGTACCCAAGATCACAAAAACAAAACTTCCAAAAATGACAAGTGATGCAGCTACACCAATCACCCATTTCCATGGTTGGTAAGCTGATGTCTTTTTTAGTTTCTCTGATAGTTCATTCCAACCAAGATCGATATCAAAATCATGTGTTTCGAAGGAAGCCCGTTTGGACTTCACCATTTCTTTTAATTTATCCCGCATATTGATGTCTCTTTTCTTCTAACATCTTTCTAATCCTACTTTTTGCTTTACAGTACTGCGCTTTTGATGCCGATTCTGTCACACCCAATATTTGACCGATCTCTTTGTGATCGTACCCTTCAAAAAGATATAAGTTCAACACGGTCTTACAGCCAACTGGCAATAGCGCTACAGCTTCCATAATCGCTTGAGACTGATGCCTAGTGTATTCAAAGTCATCATACTCATCTTCTTGCCAATCCCATTCCTCTTTTAATTCTGTGGTCATCAACTTACGTTTTCTTATCGAATTGATACAATTATTAACCACTATCCGCTTGATCCATGAACCAAAAGTATTAATCTCTCTTAACCCATCAAGCTTATCAAAAGTGTGAATAAAAGACTCCTGAAGGATATCCTTTGCCTCTTCATCGTCGCGAAGCATCCTACGACAGATGTTATACATGGCTCCTGCGTACAACTTATATAGCTGAGCTTGAGCTTTCAAATCGCCTTTTTGACTTCCCTCAATGAGGTCTCGATGAATATTTAATTGTTCTCCTTCCACTCTTCTGCACTAATGACACCAAGTTTCAGTCATGGTTGCCCTCGATTGAATAAATTCTTGAAAATATAAAGCCCGACATAAAAAATGACTCTTCTTTCGTACGTAAAAAATTATTTTTAAGGTACTTATGAATATTTAATAATTGTAATGGCTTCATATTGGTGACGAGTTTAAAAAATACATACATCAAAAATGAAAAAATACTGTGCCAAATTTTCTTCGATTGGAAGTCTGTGACAATTATCGAGGCTTGACTGGAGGCAATTGAAGAAATCCTTTTAATCACTCGATCCAGATCTTCTTCAGCGAACACATCGAGAAAAAAAGGACAAATAATCCAGTCATAATAATCGCCATTCTCAAATTGTAAAAAATCCGTATTTATAAATCTTACATTGTAAGCTCTATGAGCCCTTGCCTTTTTGATCATCACTTGAGACAACTCGACAAACGTAATATTTGCTTCCTGATCTATTAGGTTAAGATTCGATCCAGATCCACCACCTAGGATCAATACCTTAGCATTAGGACCTATTCTATCCAAATAATAAGACTCAGCCCTATCTAAATGACTACCGAAGACTAGACGCTTTAAGCGATCGTAGAAAGGCGCTATGGTATCATAATTGACCAATCAGCATGAAAATTAGGGGTAAATAAAAAATACCATCACCAATGACTCGAAAGGTGTCATTCTTCTCAAATCTAGATGGAAAAGCCAGTAACAAAATCAATATTAAATTCATAGAAAGAAACATCAATCCTAGATTTGAATCAACTGTAAATAATACAAAAGCAATAGTTAAAGATACTGTGAGCAAAACAACACAATATTTTCTTGCTTGTAACAAGCCAATCTTTTGTACTATGCTGGGAAAACTATCTTCCACATCCCTTCCTAAATCGTAAATAGAAAATACCACCAAGTTGGATAATGCAATAAAAAATAAATTTCCGAAAAATAAATAATCTGACCAAACGAGCGATTCAACCAAAGAATAAGGAACCAAGAATAGGCCAGTTGTATAACCAGAAGCAATTAAAACCTCCTTTATCCAAAACTTGGGCACGTACTTCACAAGTATCAGGTAGCTACAACTAAATAGACTCAGCATTAAGCCATTTATAAAAATTGTCTCTGGTAAGAAAGGTAATAGTACACACGCAGAAATCACCGCAACTAAGCAAATCCACGATAACACCGTGAAGGAGTCTCTATAAAATTGATGTCTGGAAGAAAAAAATCTTGTACTTCGCCGGCTATCAATAAGGTGATCAAGAAGGTAAATTACCCAGACTGCTAAGCCTAGCTCAGCATAGATTACTAGTGGTAGGTGAAGTGCATAGAAGCAATTGATGTAGGCCAAAAAAAAGATGGCTCCCAAGACAATGTCTAATGAGAGCCATCTAAAATATGTATAGACTGACATCAGGAATTCCTGATACTTAATCTCCTTGTGATAAAGCTTCAGCTCCACCAACGATTTCTAAAATCTCTTTAGTAATTGCCGCTTGTCTAGTTCTATTGTAAGTCAACTTCAACTCTTTCAATAAATCGCCTGCATTATCAGTCGCTTGGCCCATAGCTGTCATTCTTGCTCCTTGCTCTGAGGCGTTAGATTCCAGCAAGGCCTTATAGACCTGTATCTTCAATGATTTTGGAATGATTTCAGAAAAGATCAATTCTTGCGATGGTTCGAAAATATAATCAGACGAACCTCCCGCAACTTCCTGTTCTTGGTCAATCATTGCGATTGGCAGCACTTGTTCTTTTCGAACAATCTGAGTGGCTACATTCTTGAATTCGTTGTAAATGATCTCTACTTTATCAAAATCTCCTTTCACAAATCCATTCATGGCAAATTCTGCAGCTTCTATCACCTCTTCAAAGTTCAAAGTTGCCATTAACCCCTGATAATCGTCAATGATATTATATCCTCGTTTCTTAAAAAACTCAAATGATTTCTTACCAATTGGCATGATCGTCAAATCGCCAGCCGCTTCCTGGGCACTATACCTATCAGCAATCAACGCTTTCGTATTCTTGAAAACATTACTATTGAAAGCACCACAAAGACCTCTATCAGAAGAAACAGCTATTATTAATACCTTCTTTTCGTCTCTTACTTCAGCATAAGGATTTTCAATAGAACCTGAAACGATACTAGAAGACACGTTGCTAATGATAGCCGACAACTTGTTGGCATAAGGTCGCATTTGTGTAACTCTATCTTGAGCACGTCTCAACTTAGCAGCCGCCACCATTTTCATGGCCTTGGTGATTTGCTGGGTCGAACTTACTGACTGAATTCTACCTTTTACTTCTTTAAGATTTGCCATCTTTTATTATGCTTTTATGTAGCGCCCTGCTATATCTTTTGCAGTTGAGGCCAACACGTCAGTTTGCTCATCAGTGTATTTTCCGCCTCTCAATGCATCAAGAACGCCTTGGTGCTGAGTTTTCAGTACTGATAAAAATTCCTCTTCAAATGCTTTCACTTTGTTTTCTGGCACTTTGTCCAAATAACCCTTCGTTGAAGCAAATATGATCGCCACTTGATCTTCTACAGGAGATGGCGAAAACTGAGGTTGTTTTAATATCTCTTGATTTCTTCTACCTCTATCAATTGTTCTTTGTGTCGTAGCATCAAGGTCAGATCCAAACTTCGAAAAAGCTTCTAGCTCTCTGAATTGTGCCTGATCTAACTTTAACGTTCCAGACACTTTCTTCATTGATTTGATCTGTGCAGATCCACCAACCCTAGATACAGATATACCTACATTTATCGCAGGTCTGATTCCTGAGTTGAAAAGGTTAGTCTCCAAGAATATCTGACCATCCGTAATTGAAATTACATTAGTTGGAATATAAGCAGAAACATCTCCAGCTTGAGTTTCAATTATAGGAAGCGCCGTTAATGAACCACCACCTTTTACTTTGCCTACCAATGATGGAGGTAAATCATTCATTTGAGCTGCGATCTCATCATTGTTGATAATTTTTGCCGCTCTTTCTAATAATCTTGAGTGAAGATAAAATACATCACCAGGATAAGCTTCACGTCCCGGAGGTCTTCTCAAAAGAAGTGAAACCTCTCTGTACGAAACTGCTTGTTTTGATAAATCATCGTAAACTACCAAAGCTGGTCTTCCTGTATCTCGGAAAAACTCACCAATCGCCGCACCTGTAAATGGAGCGAAAAATTGCATTGGTGCTGGATCGGAGGCAGAAGCATTTACAATCACTGTATATTTATCTGCACCAGCTTTTTCTAGTGTCGCAACTATACCAGCAACAGTAGAGGATTTTTGTCCAATAGCAACATAAATACAGTAAACTGGCTCCCCTCTATCGTAAAATTCTTTTTGATTGATGATCGCATCAATGGCAACAGCAGTTTTACCTGTTTGTCTATCACCAATGATCAATTCTCTTTGACCTCTTCCGATTGGAATCATGGAATCAATCGCTTTGATTCCCGTTTGAAGAGGCTCACTGACGGGTTGTCTGTAAATAACACCTGGGGCTTTTCTTTCTATAGGCATTTCAAAAAGTTCGCCTTCTATTGCTCCCTTTCCATCAATGGGAATACCTAGCGTGTCAACCACTCTACCGCACATACCATCACCCACTTTCACAGAACCTATTTGGCCTGTTCTTTTGACCGTGTCTCCTTCTTTTACACCAGAGGATTCACCTAGCAGTACAGCTCCAACATTGTCTTCCTCAAGGTTCAACACCAAAGCTTTAAGCCCGTTTTCAAATTCAAGAAGCTCTCCTGCTTGTGCTTTCGTTAATCCATAGATCCTGGCAACACCATCACCCACTTGCAGTACGGTACCTACTTCTTCAAGTTCAGCTTCTGTTCTTTGATTAGAAAGCTGCTCTCTTAATATAGCTGAAACCTCATCTGGTCTTACATCTGCCATAGTTTTATTTTTTTTTCGCCTTGAGGGCTAGTTAATTATATATTCTCTTTTTGAAAATTCAATCTTAATTCTCTGAGCTTACCGCTCATGCTATCATCGATTTGTTTGTCGCCCATTTTCACTACATAGCCACCAACCAATGATTTGTCTATCTTTTCGATGATCATTGGCTTCTTACCTGAAAAATCAGCAACCAACTTCTCGAACGCCTTTTTTGTCTGGGCATCCAATGGAATGGTGGTCGTTACCACTGCCTCTTGAAAGCCCATAAAATCATTGTACATTTTGACAAACTCCTTGGCTATTTCCGGCAAAAGATTTTCACGGTTTTTCTTAGCCAAAAGGGCAAAAAACGAACTTGTCAACTCGTTGAATTTACCGTCAAAAATTTTAGCCAATATGTCCGCTTTCTTCTGATGAGCAATAATAGGACTCTTGAGGGTCAAAACTAAATCTCTATTTGACTCACAAAGTGCACTGAAATTATCAATATCAGCTTTCACTTGTTCAAGCACTTTCTTTTCTTGAGCGAGCTCAAGAAGTGGTTTTGCATAACGAGCCGCTATCCTTGTAGTAGACATTCTAGTTTACTTTTACCTCTTTAAGAAATTTATTAATCAAATCCTTCTGGGACTGATCGTCTGCCAACTTTTCTCTCAAAAGCTTTTCAGCGATATCAAGGGAAAGTGTAGCGACTAAATTTTTCACTTCTGACAAAGCAGATTTCTTTTCACTTTCAATTGACAGCTTAGCTTCAGCAATCATTTTATTAGCAATCGTCGACGTTTCAGACTTAGCTTCCTCTTTGATTTTATTTGCTGTTTCCACTGCCTCTTTAAGCATTTTATCTCTTTCGATTCTGGCTTCTTGCATCATGTAGTCATTGTCTGCCTTGATCTGCGCCATTTCTTCTTTGGCGGTTTCTGCAGCTTTCAATGAATCAGCGATCATTGACTCTCTGTCTTTCAGTGCATTTACGATTGGCTTCCATACAAATGACGCCAATACAAGAAACACCAATAGGAAGACGATCGTCTGCCAAAATAATAATCCAATACCTGGGGTTACTAATTCCATAATCTTAGTTTGTTAAAAGAAACCTGACTTTGATGCCTAATGCAAACAGAGTCAGGTTCATTGAAATAATTAGCTTCCGATAGACAAAAACCCGATTACAGCGGCGAATAATGCTACACCTTCTATCAAGGCTGCAGCAATAATCATTGCTGTTTGGATTTTTCCAGCTGCTTCTGGTTGTCTAGCAATACCCTCAGTAGCTCCTTTACCTATCATTCCGATACCTAGACCTGCTCCTAATACTGCTAAACCTGCTCCAATTGCTCCCATTTTTATATAATTTATTGGTTATAAAATTCTATTAATGATGTTCCTCTACTGCCTGTCCAAAATACATGGATGAAAGCAGCGTGAAGACATATGCTTGTAGCAATGCTACAAAAAGCTCCAACATATTCATTACCGCAGCAAATAATGATGCCGCAATACCGACACCAATACTTTGGAATATGAATGTTAAACTTAAAATACTCAATATGATAATGTGACCTGCCGTGATATTGGCAAATAGTCGAATTGTCAGTGCAAATGGCTTAGTTAATATGCCAATTAATTCAATCGGCCACAAAATAAGATATAGCAAATATTTTGGCCACCCCATGCTATTACCTAATGGATCGATGATATGTAGCCAATAAGTCTTTTTGCTTGATGCCAAGGTGATGATTAAAGTAATGGTAGCAAGTACAAGTGTGACTGCAATGTTTCCCGTAAGATTTGCTGATGCGGGTAAAAGACCTAACAAATTACCGAACCATACAAAAAAGAATAAGGTCAGTAAGTATGGAAGGTATTTCTCATACTTAGGTCCAATATTCGGTTTTACAATTTCATCCCGAACATAGATAATAATAGGTTCGAAAAATGACTGTACACCCGATGGTGCTTTCCCCACGTTCTTCTTATATCCTCTGGCAACAGCTAAAAATATAAGAATTAAAATTAATGCATTTATAAAAAGAAAAAAGACATTTTTCGTGATTGAAAGATCCAACACGTGACCGCCATTTTCTAGTAGTACATGCTCATGCTCCATCATGTATCCAGCGTAAGGCACTAACTCATGCGCCTCATTGTAGAAGTTCGAAGAATAAAAAACAGCTAATCCATTCTCGGCCGAATAAATAATAACAGGTAAATGGATAGTGAGCCCGTGATAAATTTCCCACGAGTGACTGTCCTGAATGTGATGATTGATCATCTCACTCGGATCAAACTTTTCTCCTTCCTTAGTGTCAGAAGCAAGTAATTGCTGAAAACTTACGATTCCAAGTAAAATAATAAGTACGCTTAACTTGAATAACCTAGAGCCTAATGCCATAAATACTCTCATTTTTTATAAAAAGTGGTCCCTTTTCAATTCTGCCGCAAGTTAGCCAATACAGCATTTAATTCAAAGGTTAAATAAATCAAATAGATCGCAATAAATTGTATACCTAAAGACTTCATGTCCGTCACTCCTTTTAAACCCAAAACGACTAAAAAAATAAGGCTTGTAAGCAGTCTCACCGTGATAGTTCCCAAAGCATATATTGGTGATTTCCAATTGGTTCGCTGACCTAAATTGATTATCTGTAAAATGATCAAAGATTGTAGAAATGAAAACAGCACCAATGATGGGAATAAGTTGTGCAAAGTCCCGGAAAAAATACTTTCATTCCCAAAGTTAAAAAGAAGAAGCAGTATCATTGAGATTGCCATTGAGGAGAGCACATAACGCTTCATATTTTCACTTAAACTTGATCGTTAAATAATAAATAGTAGCAGCTACCGAAATGAAAATAAAGGCTAGCAGCACCCAAGGCACAGTTGTATCAGCTAATTTGTTGAGGTATAAACCCCCTCCAATAATAATAAAGTTAAGGGCTAAAATCTCAAAAGTAACAGAGGATGCCTTAGCTAATATATTTTGATCCTTACGATTGTGCTTTGAGAATTTTTCCTTCCCCTTTTTCTGGATTTCCAATTTTAATTTCTTTCCCTTTTACGCGTGTCCTACAAGAACCATTAAAGACGGCTCCCGATTCAATAATTAATTTATCTGTTATAATATCTCCGTCAATCACAGCTGTAGACTTCAATACGAGTAGTTCGGAAACTTCCACGGTACCGACTATATGACCTTCTATTTCCGCATTTTGGGAAAGGATGGTTCCTTCAAGTTTAGCTGCTTTGCCCAAAGCAGCTTTCGATTTCGTTATTAAGTTACCTATTACTTTACCTTCAACACGTATGTTACCAAAGGTTTCAAGGTTTCCCTTCATTACCGAGCCTTTACCTATGGTATTGCTGGAGCTAGTTAAACTTTCTGTATTATTCTCTTCTTTTTTATTAAACATAATGCTGTTATTTCTTAAAAAGCGATGTATTCCACCGGATTTACGGGGTTACCATTGTGCCAAAGCTCTACATGCAAATGAGGTCCCGAAGTTAACTCACCCGTATTACCAATAATGGCAATAACTTCTCCGCCACTGACAAAATTACCAACGTTTTTTAATAATTCCGAATTGTGTTTGTAGACAGATACAAGATTCCCCTTATGTTGAATGCCAATGACGTATCCGCTATCCATTGTCCATGATGAGAAAATGACCATCCCTTCAGATATACTTTTAACTGGTTCATTCTCTTTTGCAACTATATCTACGCCAAAATGATCTTTTTTAGGATTAAAGTCATCAGTAATAATACCCCCTTCTATTGGTGAAAAAAGGTATAAGTCTCTAAACTCATCTGAACCTGACGTTTGATATGTAAACACACCATCGTCAGTATTCTCAAATTCCGCCCGGAGTTGAGAATCTATTGGGTGTATCTGCTCCTCTACAAAAATCTCAGACCCTCCAATCTCACCATTATTTGGATCTTCAATTAATCCTATTGCGTCTACATCTCCACTTAATATTCTTTGAAGATTATTAAAATATTGATCCTTCAATACAATGTCTTGCTCCATGGAATCCACTTTCATGGTCAATTCCAGCAGTTGCCGATTTGTTTGTATTTGGGCATACCTTGGATCTAACCATTCATTCAAAGTGACTGTTACCAAATAAGTAGACAGTGCAAGAGATAGTAAAAAACACGCGAAAAGTATTAATATTATTCGTGCGTAATTAAAACGAATGGTTTTTTTCTCTGCAAAATTCTCCTCATTCCTGATTATCAATAGATATCTATTAGTTAACCAGTTCGAAAGTGTTTTCTTTTGTGCCAAAGCCTATTTCAATTTAAGCTCAAATATATTGAAAGGATACTGTTTTATCTTTACAAGAATATTTAGTTCAATACGTTGACTAGGTAATCCAATAAAAAGTGAATCCATTTAAAAATTATCTTCAATATTTTTTTATTCTAACTCTTTGGGGTTGTTCCTCATCTAGTAGCAACCTCGTAGGGTCGTCATATCAAAATATGACTGCACACTACAATGCGTATTTTATTGCAAATGAACGAATTAAGGAGATATCATTAACCATCGAAGAAGGTTACGATTGGAATTACAACAAAATTCTTCCAATTTTCGCTCAATTTGACACTACAGATTCAAAAAATTTAGAAGCGCAATTAGAAGACTGTATCGAAAAGGCATCTATCGCGATTCAGCGTCACCCAGGATCTCGATGGGAAGATGACTCCTATGTACTCGTGGGCAAGGCAAGACATTTTGGAAGCGAATTTGCCGACGCAATAGAAACGTTTAAATACGTAAATAAGCACAGCGAAAACGACGACACCAGACATGAAGCATTAATTGAACTTGTTAAGGCTTTTGTTGAATTCGATGAAATAAATAACGCAATCGCTGTTTCTGACTATCTTAAAAAAGAGGATTTAAGCAATAAAAACCTTAGAAATCTTTATCTGAACCGAGCGTATATGTTTCAGAAAAGAAATGATCTTGATCAATTGGTGCAAAATTTGGTTCAAGCAGATAAGTATATGTCCAATGGCGAAGAAAGAGCAAGGATTGATTTTATTATTGGGCAAGTATATCAAAGCTTGGGGTTTGAAGCTGAAGCTTATAATTATTACGCTCGTTGTTTAAGAAATGGGCCACCTTATGAACTAGCCTTTTATGCCAAATTGAATATGGCCCAAGTAACCCAATTAGCTGAGTCAAACGACAGAAAAAAGATTAAAAAGTATTTCAAAAAGCTCCTAAGAGATCCCAAAAATATAGAGTATAACGATAAAATCTATTACGAATATGCTGGTTTTGAACTGAAACAAGGAAACTTAGATCAAGCCATTGTGCTTTTTAAGAAATCTATTCAGAAAAGCCTTAATAACCCTAGGCAAAAAGGCTACTCTTATTTGAAGCTCGGGCAGATATATTTTGACAGCCTTAAAAACTATAAACTCGCGCAAAATTATTATGATAGTACCGTCAATACAATGCCAAAGGATGAGGATGGTTTTGAAAAAATAGAACAAAGACAAAAAATATTAACTGATTTTATTATTCAAGTCACAACCATTCACAAGAATGACAGCCTTATTCAACTAAGCTCACTTTCAGAAGATTCACTTCGCTCCATTGCAATGCAAATTGTCAACGAGCAAAACATACTAGCGAAAGCCAAGGAGAAAAAGGAGAAGAAAAAAGCAGCGCAAGCAACAAGAAACAGTTTTAATCAAAATACAGCTGATTTAATAACAACCTCAACTTCACCTGGAGCAACATGGTATTTTTATAATAGCTCTGCAATTAGCTCTGGTCGATCTTCCTTCTTAAAACAATGGGGAAACCGACAAATTGAAGATAATTGGCGAAGAAGCAACAAATCAGGAGGAGAAATTATTGCAGGTCAGATCCAAGAAAACGAAAAATCGGCAGAAAGGGAGGAAAATTCAGAGGAAAGTTCAGAGGAAAATAATGTAGACAATCAGGTAAGTGAGATGATTGCCGCAGTACCAAAGACAGAAGAGCAAATAAAGAAACTCCTCAGTGAGATAGAAGTAGCCTTATATAAACTTGGTAATATTTACTCTTTTCAACTCGAAGAAAAACAAAACGCCGCGAACACATTTGAACAGCAAATTGAACGCTTCATAAATTCTGAATACAAACCTGAAATCCTCTATCAACTTTTTCTTATCGAAAAAGGACTTGGAAATATCGGGAAATCTGATCTCTGGGCGAATCAATTAAAAGAAGAATTCCCAGATTCTCTATATGCCAAATTAGTCGACAACCCTAACTATCGGGAGGAAAGTCAGGCAGCCACAGCCCAACTAAAGAAAGCTTACCAAAAAGCGTATCGCCTATATTCACGTAAGCAATATGCCAAATCGAATACCATTTTAGATAGTGCGCTAAACATCTTCCCAGAAAATGATTTTAGTGATAATTTGGCGCTATTAAATGTTATTAATACTGGTGAATTAGATGGTGTCTATAAATATCAATTTGAACTCAATAATTTTTTAAAAACGTATCCAGAAAGTGATGTTATCGCTTACGCACAAACTCTAGTAAAAGCCTCAGAAGACTATCAGATTAATTTATTTAATAGCGCCAGCGCAAAATTTATTAAATTCTTTACTCAAACGCACTTTATGGTTGTGGCATATAAAAATGACCCAGAATTATCACAAAAAGTGCCCGTTGATGTTGAAGCCTATATCAAAGAAAAAAACTTTAATTTTCAAACTGGAAATATTATTCTCAATGAAAATTTTGCGCTTGTATTGGTAAATGACTTTCCTGGTAAAGGCACAGCCAGCAAATTTTTAGAAATGTTTGATAATGACTTCTCACTTGCGGATAAGTACAAAGGAGAGAGGTTTTATACTTTTGTTATTACTGAAGATAATTTTGATATTTTCTATCAGACAAAAGACCTGACTGCATATTTGAATTTTTATGACAAAAACTACCCATAAATGAGATCACGCGTTATAAAGTCAGCCATCCTCATTGCTTGGATCTCTATTTTTGGAGGAGCCATTTTTATCCCAAGTTTATTTTATATGGTTCAAAACGATACTAATGGTTGGTTTGGAGGACTACCCAGTCTTCAAGACCTAGAAAAACCCGATCCTGATCTATCATCCGAATTGATTAGCGCAGACGGAGCGTCCCTTGGTAAATATTTTCGTAAAAACAGAACACCCGTTTCTTACTCAGAACTTTCTACTGAGCTTGTTAACACATTATTAGTTACCGAGGATATCAGGTTTAAAGAGCATTCTGGAATTGATTTGAAAGGTTTATCACGAGCTATATTTGGTAAGCTGACTTTTCAGTTTAGAGGCGGAGGATCTACAATTACCATGCAATTAGCAGAAAATCTCTACAGCACTTCGTCAGAAAACAGAGGTAGTTTGTATGATATCAGTGGTTTTGGTGAGTTAATCACCAAAATTAAAGAATGGATTATTGCGGTAAAATTAGAACAATCATATACCAAGCAGGAAATTCTCGCCATGTATCTCAATACCGTTGAATATGGGAGTAATTCCTTTGGAATAAAGGTTGCTGCTAAAACCTTTTTCAACAAACTTCCCAGTCAACTAAACTATAAAGAATCGGCCCTGTTAGTCGGGGCTATAAATGCTCCAACAAGATATAGCCCAATTCTAAATCCAGATTTAGCATTGAAAAAACGCACTGAGGTACTTTATAATGTTTTTAAAAACGATTTGATAACGAGAGCTTCTTACGACACATTAATTACTTCAGATTTCGGTCTTAATTATAAGGTAGATAACCAAAATGAAGGATTAGCCACCTATTTCAGGTCTGTCATTCGTACTTTTCTACTTAAGTGGTCTAAGCAAAACGGTTACGACCTATTTGACGATGGCTTAAAGATTTATACAACAATAGATAGTCGCATGCAGATATACGCTGAGCAGTCTCTTGAAGAGCACATGGATACGCTTCAGCAAGTCTTTTATAACCATCTGAACGGAGATAACCCATGGATAGATGATAACGGTAAAGAAATTCGAGATTTTCTTAAGAAAAGCATCAAACGAACACCCCAATATCGAACCTATAAAAAAAGATATGGAAACAACAAGGACTCCATTGAATATTGGTTGAATGCAAAACGTCCAATACGTGTCTTTTCATGGCAAGGAGAAATTGACACAGTTTTTAGTGCATATGATTCTTTGGCGTACTATAAGCATTTTTTGCAGGCGGGTTTCATGGCTATGGAGCCTCAAAGTGGCCATATCAAAGCGTGGGTCGGTGGAATTAATTTTAAATATTTCAAGTACGACCATGTCAAACAAGGCAAAAGGCAACCCGGCTCGACTTTAAAACCTGTTGTCTATACCGCAGCGGTAGACAATGGCTACTCACCATGCTTTCCAGTTGTTGATGCTGCCGTGACTTTCCCTATACCAGGTCAAGATCCACCTACATGGACACCAGATAATGCCAGCGGTAAATTCTCTGGAAAAATAATGACCATAAGACAGGCGATGGCAAGATCTGTTAACAGTATAACCGCATTTATTATGAAAGAAATGGGACCTTCAACAGTTGTTGAATACGCCCATCGATTGGGTATAAAAAGCCATTTAGATGCTGTTCCAGCTTTAAGTTTGGGGGCGGGTGGCGATGTTTCCGTATATGAAATGGTAGGCGCATACTCTACATTTGTCAATAAAGGAGTTCATACTGAGCCTTTCTTTATTAGCAGAATCGAAGATCAAAATGGAAATGTAATACAACAATTCATTCCTGAAAGAAAAGAGTCTATCAATGAGGAAACTGCCTATGTCATGCTTCATATGCTCAGAGGAACATCAGAGGAGACTGGCGGAACTGCTTGGGGTTTGAGCCCTGAAGTAAGATTGGATAATCAAATCGGTGCTAAAACAGGTACTACAGATAATGCTTCAGATGGTTGGTTTATGGGTGTCACGCATGATTTAGCCGCAGGGGCATGGGTTGGTGGAGATGACAGAAGTATCCATTTCAAATATTGGGCGCTAGGCCAAGGTGCTCGGACTGCCATGCCTATCTGGGATAATTTTATGCAAAAAATATATGCAGACCCTGAGTTAGGGTATACCAAAGGTGAATTCGACAAGCCCCTAAAACCCATCAACGTGGAGCTAGACTGTAATAAGTATTCGGAATTTTCTGATCCTACTGATGCCACGGACGATGACGCAGTAAGTCTAGATGATATAGACTGATTTATGGATCAACAAAGATTCTCCGTTGATCAACATGGTAATCTCCCACATTTACCTGGAGTTTATAAGTTCTTTAACAAGGCAGGTAAAATAATTTACGTTGGAAAGGCAAAAGATTTAACTAAGCGCGTTTCCAGCTATTTTAGCGAGACAGCCAAACAAAACAGGAAAACATGGAAGCTTTCTCTAGAGATTAACCATATCGAAATTGTCATCGTTGATTCTGAATTCGACGCATTACTACTTGAAAATAGTCTTATTAAGGAGAACCAACCAAAATATAATATTCTTCTAAAAGATGATAAGACATTTCCTAGTATACTTATTACTAACGACCAGTTTCCAAAAATCTACTCAACAAGACGCATAGAAAAAAACAAAGGTCAATATTTTGGGCCATACACTAGTGTAAAGGCTATGAATAGCGTTCTTGATATCATTAGAAAATTATATACTATTAGAACCTGCTCTCTCACACTCAGTG
>JBLIIJ010000068.1:0-21276 GCA_047635055.1 Cyclobacteriaceae bacterium
AGCGGGCTTCCTTGAAAACGCTGACAACCAGTGCTACTATTGATCAAAAGAAGATTGATAAGACCATAGAAGAAATTGGCGCGTTATCAACTAAAATGTTGAAAGCAAAAACCAATCATCAGATCGCCTTGAGGTCTATACTTGATGACAAGCAGAAAATGATGTTTGATCAAATGAAGCACCGTCATGGGAAGCATGAGCGTGATCAAAGAGGTCCACGAGGCAAATAAGACTAAATAAAAATTAGTGATTCAAAGCGACTTTAAAAGCATAGTGATGGCACATCAGGACAGGGTCTACAACACCTGTCTTGGTTTTCTTAAACAGGAGGAAGATGCCGAGGATGTCGCTCAGGAAGTGTTCATTCAGGTATATCAATCCTACGATACTTTTATGCAAAAATCGGAGCTGTCCACATGGATATATAAAATCACAGTGAATAAATGCATAGAGGCGATCAGAAAGTCAAAAGCAAAACGAAGGCATGGCAATGCGCCAAATGCGGAGTTGAAAGATGACATGCTCGTGAATTACGCACATCCTGGCGTACAACTTGAGAATAAAGAGCGAGCCGGAATTCTTTTTTTCGCTATTTCTAAGCTCCCAGAACAACAACAGGTGGCTTATACTTTGAGTAAAATTGAGGGCTTAAATTATGAAGAGATTGGTAAAGTGATGGACAAAACAAAAAATGCTGTTGAATCTTTATTACACCGAGCCAAACAGTCTTTGCAAAAGCTATTGAAAACATATTATGAAGAAGCATAACATACAAGAAGAAGTCGATCATACGCTGGCAAGTTTGGACCATGTGGAGACACGCCGAGCGCCGGTGGATTTCTTTGAAAAACTAGAACGTAGACTTTCTTTCGTTGAGGCAAGTAACCGTACGTGGGGAAAAAAACTACAGCTAGGTGTAGCAGCTATGCTTATCATGAGTATGCTCAATGGCTATTTTTTTCTCACCAATGAGGTCTCCTCTTTGCAGCAAACTTCGAACTACAATGATTTTAGTGAAGTATATTTTGACACGGTATCCTTAATTTACTATGATGATGAATGATAAAAAAATTAAATGGCTGAGCATCAGCGTGATGGTATTGATCATCATCAATCTGGCGCTTATTGTCCTCATTGTTTTGCCCAAAAGATCTTTCGCTAGCCGGGAGGGCCATCAACAAAATCGGGAGCGTCGCGGAATGGGCTTTTTACTTAAAGAACTGGACTTGGATAAAAGTCAAAGCATTAAATTTCGAAAATCTGGCCAAAGTCATCGGTTAGAGAAGGAGCGGTTAGAAAAGGAACTGATAAATCAAAAAGCGTCATTGGTAGCAGCCATTATGGATACCAATGAGCAAATGAAAGATTCTTTGCTCGTAATTATTGGCGAATTAAACCAAGAGAACGAACAGCTGATGATCGACCACTTCACCGCTTTGAGAGCTATTTGTACCGATGAGCAGGCGGATAGGCTGGCAGATATTCTATCAAAAAACCAATCAAGAGGAAGAGGTCGTCCTTAAGATTGGCTTCTGTTCCTAATATCCTACCTGTCCGTTACGCTTGTTTTCCATCGGATAAATCAAGCGTTCCATATCAAAGACATCCACTTTCATTAAAAGAATTTCAAGTGACAATGAGCATAGGCGCCACACTTAAAACAGCTAGCATTCCATGATACACATTTCTCAAACGAAGCAAGCCTGGGGCTCGAACATTTTGAATTAGACTCATAATTTATAAACAGGCGCCAATGATGCTAATTGTTCAAGTGATTTTTTTCGGTGACTTAGAAGAGGATAAGCCTAATATTCGCAGTAAACCCAAGTGTAAATACATTAAAATAATTAATGCAATACATTTTAAGTATTAATGATTATTTATGAATTAATTTCATTTTTTTGACCGGATTCGCCGTACAAGACATTAATGAAAACGGCATATCATCTTATTCTTTTACTTAGTCTCTTAGTTTTTATCTGGAGCGAGGTTTATACAAGCCATCCACTTTATGCTTACATCACAAGTGAGAATAGGGCGGAGGCAGAATCACAGCCAAGTACGTCATTGTCTTTGACTAGCTATGGCGGTGTTGCTGTGAATGTGCTTAGTGATACGATAGAAAAAGTTTTCATTTTGCCATGCGAGACAGGTGCAAAGCCAACGATAGCAAAGCCATATTATGAAACAAAGAAGCTCTTTCTTCTACATCGTTCGCTACTAATCTAAAACTTCCTTAGTTACCGTTAATGTCCCTGAAGCTGTGCTCAGCCCTTGGCATTCATCAGCCCTTTTGATAAAGCAATATTTAACCTTTCTAATTGAATTGATATGAGATCTATAATCATAGCTATGGTCACACTCCTTGTGTGTCATGTAGCAGATGCCCAAAAAGCAACGAATTATCAAAGTCTTGAACAAGCACTTGAAAACGTGGAAGACGTGCAATGGCTCACGCTGAGAAGCCAAGGATTACAACAGTTTCCTAGTCAGATTCTGCAGTTCCCCAACTTGAAATACCTCGATTTGAGTGATAACCTTATCGCAGAACTGCCAGAAGATATTGGCAGGCTTCAAAATCTGTTCTATCTCGATTTGACTGGGAATAGAATATCGGAGCTGCCACAGTCTTTTTCGGACATCAAAAAATTACAGAGCCTTCATCTCGGTTTTAACAAATCGTCGAAGCTGGAGCAGGAGCTAGAGGTATTAAGTAGACTTCCATTGCTCAAAAGTTTGGACTTGAAAGGAGTTGGCTTAAGCACGCTTCCGCCAACAATTGGTAAGCTGAAGCACCTTGAGTTTTTGGAGCTTTCTGATAATAATATAGCAGTGCTACCAATAGAATTCGGCCAAATGAAAGAGCTGCAGATTCTCTATGTTCAAAATGATGAATTCTTTGACCTTGAGAAAAACATCTCAATATTGAGTAGCATACCCAAGCTTCGGGAGCTACACTTAGAAGGGGATCGATTTGATTTTATACCAAGAGAAATTGCCAATCTGAGATCATTGGAGTACTTGTATATCGGTAACAACAACATACATGAATTGCCGGAGGAAGTTTTTAACCTCAAAAAAATTAAAGAAATAAACGTGACCAATAATGAGATGCCAAATCTCCTTTTGGATATTTATAGAGAAAAATTGGCACCTAGTATTAAGATTACTTTTTAACTTTTAAATCAGACTATTATGAAAACGAAGAACATATTTATACTAACAATAGCTTCATTTCTTGTCATGAGCTGCTCCGTAATTCGCCAAGGAGAAGTTGGGATGAAACGAAAAATGGGTAAGCTAGATAAGGAAATCCTCTTGCCGGGAGCGGTTAATTTCAATCCCTTCATCACAAAAATCCTTCGAATGCCTATTCGCACGATGAATATGGAAATATCCACCAATCTCCCTTCTAAGGAAGGCCTTAATGTCACAGCGGTGATCTCCATTTTGTACAGAATTGTGCCAGAAAAGGCGCCATACATCGTAGAAAATATTGGAATTGGCAATGAGCAGAACGTCATTAGCAGTGTCTTCCGTTCATCGGCGGCAGATGTTTGCTCGCGTTATTTTGCTAAAGACATGCACTCCTCGCAGCGTTCCATCATAGAAGCAGAAATAACAACGAGAATGTCTGAGCTATTGACTCCTCGTGGATTTGAAATTGAGGCGGTACTCATGAAGAACATTTCGCTACCATCGGGTCTTGCACGAGCAGTAGAGGAGAAGCTGGAGGCAGAGCAAATCGCACAACGCATGGAGTTTATGCTTGACCGAGAGAAACTGGAGGCTCAGCGAAAAATTATTGAGGCTAAAGGTGTGAGAGACTCGCAAAAGATAATTTCTGAAGGCTTATCTGACAAGATTATTAAGTGGCAAAGTATTGAAGCTTTTCGAGAGCTCAGCAAGTCGCCAAATGCCAAAATTATTATGACTAATGGCGAATCGCCCATGATGATTAATATTGATGATTAAAATTTGAATCACCGTTTACCGATGTTTGCTGGTGTTGGTAAACGGTTATTTTTTCAACTATCGAATGTCTCGCTAGAGCTCCGATCTCAGCGTGATGCTTGTTTTCAAAATGATCATTTACTTGATGTAACCCTTTCCATGGACGGTTCACATTTTTCAAACTGCGCAAGCGGTGATCTCAAACATGTTGAATTAGACTCGTACTTTATGCGCAAGCGTTAATGGAACAATATATAATTACTTGGATTTCTTTGCATCCGCACAATGAAGAAGATTGATATAACTTGTAAAAAAATAGATAATCTGTGAAAAATATACTGTCCTTATTACTCCCATTACTCTTCGTTATCTCTTGTCAGCCAAAAGTGGAGACTATGGAAGAACTTCCGCCGATTGCGGAGGTTTTTGAAAGCTACTATCAGGAAAGACTGGCGCTTTATCCTTTGGATGCCACCTATGCTGGTGATGAAAGATACAATGATCTCTTCCTCAATGACCTTACTGCAGCCTTTGAAAGTAAAGTCGAGGAAATGTTTATCAAGTATAAAGAGGAACTGACGAAATATGATAAGTCCACGCTTTCGCAGGAGGATCAAATGAGCTATGATGTATTGGTTTGGGAATGTGATATGGGCGTGGCGGCATTAGCATTCGATACGGAATTGCTTCCCGTTGATCAGTTTTGGTCTATGCACTTAACCATTGGCCAGCTGGCCAGTGGCAGCAGTGTGCAGCCGTTCAAAACGGCGGTGGATTACGATAACTGGCTCAATCGTGTCGATGGCTTCATGGCGTGGTGCGACACGGCGATGGTAAACATGAGAAAAGGAATGGAAACTGGGGTTGTTTTACCAAAGTCCTTGATTGAAAAAGTGATTCCGCAGTTTGCAGATTTTGCCAAAGAGCCGGTCGAGGAAAACCTGTTTTATACTCCTGCACTAAATTTCCCAGAGGAAGTCGGGCTTGATAGCAAGTCTCGCTTGGAGAAGGCTTACTATAAGATGGTAGCAGAAAAAGTGATTCCTAAGTTTAAGGCTTTCAATGATTTTATGGTCAACGAATATTTGCCGGTAGGTAGAGAAACGTCCGGGATTTCCAGCATTCCGAATGGGGAAGCTTATTACAATAATCGTATTAAGTACTACACCACTACGACCATGACGGCCAACGAGATTTTCGAGTTAGGCAAAAGTGAAGTTGCGCGGCTTTCTTCAGAGATGGAAAAAGTAAAATCCCAAGTAGGTTTTGAAGGCGATTTGAAATCCTTTTTTGATTATGTGAGAAACAATAAAGAGCTCATGCCATTTACAGATCCTCAGCAGGTAATAGATAACTTCAATGCGATCCATGAAAAGATGAAACCGCAACTGTCGCAACTATTCGATCTGACACCTAAAACTGCATTTGTGGTAAAAAGGACAGAGGAATTTCGGGAAGCTTCTGCCAGTGCGGAATACAGCTCAGGATCACTTGACGGTACGCGTCCGGGTGTATTTTACGTGCCTATACCGGATGTCTCCGCTTATAATACGTACTCAGATGAAGATCTTTTTCTTCATGAAGCCATACCAGGTCATCATTACCAGATCTCTTTGCAGCAAGAAAACACGAAGCTACACTCCTTCAGAAAGACGCTTTGGTACAGTGCCTATGGGGAAGGATGGGCACTTTATGCGGAATCTTTAGGGGCTGAACTCGGTTTGTATGATGATCCTTACCAATATTTCGGAATGCTCGGCGCGGAGATGCATCGCGCGATACGCTTGGTGGTGGATGCAGGAATGCATACCAAAGGTTGGACAAGAGAGGAAGCTATACAGTACTCGCTGGAAAATGAAGCAGAGTCAGAGGCCAGTATTATCTCCGAAATTGAGCGATACATGGCAGGTCCAGGGCAAGCATTGTCTTACAAAATTGGCCAGTTGAAAATTCGTCAATTACGAGCAAAAGCAGAAATGGAATTAGGAGATAAGTTTGATATCAAAGTATTCCATAATAAGGTGCTCGAATCGGGATGTATTCCATTAAAACTGCTAGAAAATAAGATCGACCAATGGATCGCGGAGGCAAACCCTAGTGAATAACGATAAATAGTAGGTAAAACTTAGCAGCTGTTATAAGAAAGCCGACTCACGATAATGAGTCGGCTTTTTTGTTTGACAGGTATATTATGAGATGACTGGCCAAGATTTTTTTGAGAAAATGGAGCACATATAGCATCCACAAGGTGGTTTCTATTACCTCCTGCTTGTGCCGAATAAAAAGCAATGATTCACCTTCGTTTCATGCGGGCTTACTCCGAGGCTCTTGAACTCATTGCCTCACTACATTTTTGAGCGTTTGCTCATGGAAAACATTGATTTGTTCTCGGAGTTCGTTTGGCGTGATGACGCAGGCATCTCCACAATCCAGCAGATTGAAGGTGATAGTAGGTTTAAAGCTTTCGAGATAATCGATCGTTACGGCATTGTAGATGACTTGACAAGGGCGGTCTAGTTGACTGATCAGTCGGAATACGCCTTTTTGTATGTCGATCTCTTGAGCATGCATCGATTGCAATTTTCCTTGCGGAAAAATCAAGACCAAATTTTGTGAATCTTTGAGCAAATCCGCAGCAAAATGAATTGATTCCAGCATTCCGCGGGAGTTTTTACGAACAGAAAAAGCGCCTTTATGCTTTAGCCAAGGTTGCTTGATCAGCTGATCTTCCTGTACCATTACATGGTATTTCCTTTTCATCAAATGATAAGTAAGGTAGTTTCCCCAGAAACCGTCCCACCACGAAAGGTGGTTTTGTAGTAGTAAAATCGAATGCCCTTCTTTGATCGGGACTCCTTTGATGACGACTTTTTTAAAGTAAAAGGGGAAAAGAATTTTGGATTCTAACCAGTAGAAAAATTTCCTTACGAATGCTGATTGTGGTGGTTTTATCATCTCCTTGCTCCGTTCAGTAATTCGTCAAGTTTGGTCGTCATAAGCCAATGACTGTCATTCACTTCCAAAACAACGCAATTGTTGATCATCGAAAGTAGTTTTTTATTTCTTTTTTCGAAAGGGAAAATGACATCAGACCTGCCATATACGATCGTCATGGCTATCCTATTTTGATTGATAATATTGATCGTCTCCAAGATGTTGAGGCGAATCTGTCCGATCATAAATAGGGAATGGCATAAGTTGTGTCGTTTTTGACTGGTGTCTAGTTCGTTCTGGATGATGGTATGATGGGCGTCATCTATGATCCCTATTTTTTTCACCCCAACCATGATTTTTTCAGGTAATTTGGAGTTGATGATCGTTTTGAAAAACTGATTTCCAAAGCCTTTGGATACAAAAGATAATCCCCAATGCTTTTCCAGTCCGTATGGAGCCATGAGATAGATTTTTCTGAGGTTTTTTTGAAATGTTGGGATTAATTGGAGCGCGACCTTCGCACCAATAGAGTAGCCTGCCAATGAAAATTTTGCGATACCGTATTCATTTATCAATTCGTTGATTTTTTCAATGATCGACCTCATCCAGCCAACATGATGTGTGGGTCCAGATTTGTGGTAAGGCAGGTGAAAGCCTATAATGCGGTAACGAGCAGTGAGGCTTTTTGTGAGTATTTGGAATTGATTGCCGTCCATGCCATAGCCATGAAAAGCCAGCAGCCAGTCTTTGCCCTCGCCATATTCGATATATGTTGCCTCATATTGATTTGCCATTGGAGACGAACATAATCTGTTTTATTGGGAAAAGCGAATACTATTGCGCGTTGGGTATTGCTTGTTGCGCTTGGAGTGGTTACTTTTCTGTAGGATATCTACAGTGGACAATAAGTCATAAGCTCCTTTTACTTTCTATTGGGATTAAATTCTATTGGGAACTTTTCTCCCAAGCGTGCATCGAATAAAAGGCAATGATCCGACTTTATAACCCGTGCGCTGGCTGTATGGTTATTGATTGAGCGTTTGCGTTTTTTATTTCAAAGCTCATTGACGAAAGCCGTCATTAGCTTGAAGTAGTCTTCAAATTCTGTCAATGGCAATGTTTCAGACCTGTCATAAACGTCATGATAGGCTTGAATTCCTCCAAGAGTATAGATAAAGAAACAGGGTACTTTTTTCCTATGAAACATGCAATGATCACTGTTACATGCTTCACCTCTAATTTTCACTTGTGGCAGTAGATCGAGCGTTGAATTGATCTCCACTAACCGATCAAATGTATCCTTGTATATTTTGCCATTAACCACTTGAATCCCATCATCGCCTGTTCCTGAGATATCAAAATTGACTAAAAACTTAATTTTTGAGAGCTCAAATAAAGGATTGTCTACAAAATGCTTTGCGCCAAGCAATCCGAGCTCTTCACCTCCAAAGGCAATAAAAGCAATGTTATATTTAGGCTTATTGGATTTATAATACTTTGCGAGATTTAAGAGCATGGCAATACCGCTGGCATTGTCATTCGCGCCGGGGAATATGGCGTCTGATCCCATCATTCCAAGATGGTCATAATGGGCAATCAGCACAATTAAAGAATCCTTATTTTCTCCTTCGACGAAACCCAAGATATTTTGGGATTTGTATTGTTCGTAGAATTTATTTTGAACATTTAAACGGACTTTTTCAATTGGTTGCGTGGTGCTATCAACGATTACGGTGAATGATGGTTTGGCGTATAAAACAGTCGAACCTCCCCATGTGAGTTTGTTTTCGGTAAGTATGATCGAACCACTGGAGGGGTTATCTGGATGGTATTTGATGAAGTTAAGGACGTCAGTGATTTGCTTTTGCTGTTCTTTCGAAAAGTCTTTGGCATTGAATGCAGGAATGACGAGAAATTGGCCTACCGCACTTCTTAACTTGTTTGACAGCACTTGTTGATCAAACATTTCTTCGGCCGTTAGTATGACTGTACTAAAATCCCCTTTAAGACTCGGGGAGCCTGCGTCTATCAAATAATCTACTCCAGCAATTTTCTTTGATCCATTTAAAAACAACTCCATGGATGAGGGGAAAGTATTTACTGCTGTCGTAAATTTTTGATAATAGTTCTTCTTGAAGGATTTGAGTCCTATCTTTTCAAACTCGTCGCTAATATAATTGGCGGCAACCTTGTCTCCATTGGAGACATAGCCACGCCCATAAAATTCCTTTGAGGATAACTTTTTTACGACCTCTTTTGCATAGCTGATGTCTTGCGCAATTGATAAATAGGGAATCAAAATAGTAAGGAGTACGGCTGCTTTTTTTCGGATCATTTGGTGTTCGCTTAAATGGAGTTTTACATCCATGTGGAAGGTATGGTCGACGGATTTCGACTCATAATTGAATCAAAGTGGAAAAATAGCGTAATCTGGTGTATTGGACAAGAAGGACCTTTAAGACTATTTTGTCTCGGTTTTATTTAAATAAAAGCGAGCACTAAGTTCATGGCTATTCCTGCAGCAACAAAGTACACAGCTTTTTTAAAGACAGGCATTTTTGGCGTGTACATCCAGAAAGTAGAAAAGACAAAAAATAGGAGTGAGGCGACAAAAAAGATGTTCAGAAAAAATAAAGGACTGTCTGTTGTAGCCTTATGAAGTCCTTTTATTTTTTGAATGATAAAGGGAAGTTCCATTTTTTTAGTGGAGGATAATCCTGTCTTTTTATTGTAAGTCCCATTTTTAAAGAAAATAAAATCATCTTTTTTTCTTAATAGCAAGGCCCTTGTGAAACTGCGCACTTCGTTCATCTCCTGATAGGTTTGGTAAGCTGTCGCAGAATCGTCACTTCACTTTTCAAGAAATTGGTTTCTTAAAAAATCATGACCATACCACTTAGGGTATAATCGGTCATTAGCGTTGCGGTGAATAAGCCTAAATATCAATGGGTTATTCTCCTTTTAAGTGATAATGGCATCTTGCTTCCGAACATAAACTTGTTCATTCTCCTGGCACTAATAAATTAGCTGTCTCATGGAGCATAACTCAATCCAAAGACAAATTTAAATAGTTGTTTTTCGCTATCGCATGGGACATCCGTTTCTCTATTTGCAATTGCCTCCATGGATGATGGTAATTCAAACGGTAACTTTCCTGTGGGCGAAGGCTTACTAAATAGAACTTCACAAACAGGCTTGTCGCTAGCGTCATCATCTGCAATGAGTGCAGTGGTTGCACCTGCGATCTCGGGAATGACCGCAGGCCTGTCTGTGCATTTGGAAGGTTAAGGTTTGGTGAAAAGCGCGCTCAATGCTTTTTCGCTTTTGCGGTATGCTTTTCCTTATTCTTCACGTAAATTAATTTATGTCTACTTTTTGGGGTTTCTCGCTGTTCTATTTCAAATTCATTAATTGACTTCATCAATGGAGTGAGTTTTTCAAAACCATAATTTCGGGAATCAAAGTTGGGTTGCTTTTTCTGTAGTAAACTGCCAACATCTCCAAGAAATGCCCATCCTTCCTCATCTGATAAGTCATCAATGGTAGCAGAAATGAGTCTTATCTCTTTCTTCGTAATACTGTCTACTTCAGGCTCGGAGACTTCTTTGTGTTCCGTTTTTTCCTCCGTTTGTTTCTTTAATATTTCGATATAGATGAATCTGTCACACGCGACGATAAATGGGTTAGGAGTCTTTTTTTCCCCAATACCAATGACTTGCATACCTGCTTCTCTTAATCGAGTCGCTAACCGTGTAAAATCACTATCGCTTGAAACAAGGCAAAACCCATTTACCTTGTCGCTATAAAGGATGTCCATGGCATCAATAATCATGGCCGAGTCAGTGGCATTTTTACCGGTGGTATATCCATATTGCTGGATAGGCGTTATCGCATTTTCAAGAAGAAGATTCTTCCACTTTGTCAAACCAGGTCGAGTCCAATCACCATAAATTCTTTTGATGGTAGGATTGCCGTATTTGGCTATTTCTTCCATCATTTCTTTGACATGTGCTGATGGTATATTGTCGCCATCTATCAAAACGGCCATGTTTAGGTTTATATTCATTGTGGTTTTTTATTGATCAATTGCTTCCAAAGTCTAGGTGATAATGGTCTAGATATGGAGGCTTATTTTGTCACTGTTCGATCCATTCTCGGATCGTAATGGAAATGTAGTAAAATCTATGGCATCCGGCAAGTGGCCCACAGACGGTAGTTTAAAGTGGCTCTTTTAAATACGTAATCGGGACGATAGAGATGTCAAAAGAGTTCAAAAATTTCTTGCCATCTTTCTACTGTAAAATTGTAAACCTATTTTTTTAAATATGGAATGTTCCGCCTCCCCATAAAGGGTTTCAACTATCTTAATCAACGCTGACAAGCGCGTCTTTAATTAATCGCCTTTTAGAGATTTTGTCTAGATCGATACTTCTGTATAGCTCAAAAAAGCGTTGAATGAGCGCAGCTATCTTCGTAATGAGTTCAAATACGGGCATATTTTTAATCTGCCACGCTTGATCCTCCACCATAGCCGGTCAAACCTTCCCAATTGTCCGAGTTTTTTCCGCTTCTTGTATTTCGCTTCGACTTGGTTATAACCGCTGTTTTGGGAGGTTTGATCATACTTCTAGTGACCATACTCCAAACGAAAGGAATGATCCAAATAAGCGCAGAGTTGACCTTTTTTTGGTAAGAATTAAGTAGTGGCGTAGCGTTTATCAGGAGTTGAGTTCGCCCAGCTGAGCCCAAATGAAGAAGTATTAGCATGATGATCAAAATATTCATAAGTTGATATAGCCCACCTATTTAGTTACGTTCATATAATGCATGCATGTTTGGCTTATTCGTGTGTCAGTAAAAATTCTCATTGGCAACCAGCCAATTTCAGTATACAACTTAATCATAACCTGAGAACTCTCCATTCTAGTTTTGGCAGAACGAAGAATTACAAAGCTAGGTTTGGATGAAAAGCAGGAAATTTTCTATCAGTGTTTCGTTTCGTTATTTTTTTGGCTGAGAGACATGCCCTCAAACTTGGTTTTGTTGTTGAAAATTGTCGGATTGAAATTGGATGGCTAAGACGATGATTATAATTCGAACGAGCCTTTCCCCAAAAGTCCTTTTCAAACTCAACGAATAATAAATAAAGATCTTCAGTTCTTGGTGATGCAGATAAAGATTGGAGAACTTACTTTTTTTTTAGAAAATGCCCTCTTTGTTGGTTAATGATAGGGGGTGAAATAATAGGAAATATGGCGGATTTCTATCCAGATCAAAGATGGACAAGTGAGGGGGAGCCTGAGCTAGGAGTAGGTGTTGTTGTAGAAACAAATAAGAATCGTGTTCAGGTGCATTTTGCTGCGGCAGGCGAAACGCGACAATATGCTTTGGCCAATGCGCCATTGCGGAGAGTGACTTTTAAGCCGGGCGATAAAGTTGTAGATAAAAATAAGCGTCCATTCGTCATTGAGCGGGTGCAAGACAATGGGGAGCTGTTGTTGTATATAGGAAAAGAAGGCGTTTTGTCAGAGGCAGACTTGGGTGACGTGTCTGTGCAGCATGGCGTCAATGATCGGATTCTGATTGGGGATGTAGAAACACCCATGGAGTTTGCTTTGAGAAGAAAAACATTAGAATACGACCATAATCGTAGACTCTCAACCATTAATGGATTTGTAGGAGGACGAATAGATCTAATTCCTCACCAGTTGTACATCGCACACGAGGTGAGTGCGCGTTATGCACCGCGCGTATTGCTTTCCGATCAGGTAGGATTGGGGAAAACGATTGAGGCTTGTTTGATCTTACATCGTTTGTTGTTGAGTGGTCAAGCCTCACGAATTTTGATCTTGGTTCCAGACTCATTGATTCATCAGTGGTTTGTTGAAATGCTGCGGCGCTTTAACTTATGGTTCCACATTTTTGATGAAGAGAGATGTGCCGCACTAGATGCAAGTGCACCGGAGGGAAATCCTTTCTTAGATGACCAATTGATTATTTGTAGCACTTCCTTCTTGGCAGGTTCTTCGACCCGTGCTCGACAAGCGATTTCGGCAGATTGGGACATGCTTGTGGTAGATGAAGCACATCATTTGGAATGGTCGTTAGAGAAGGCAAGCCCTGAATATGCTATTGTTGAAATGTTGAGTAAAGTAGCCAAAGGATTACTGTTATTGACCGCCACCCCTGAGCAGTTGGGGGTAGAAAGCCATTTTGCAAGACTAAGATTGCTAGACCCAGAAAGATATGCGGATTACGATAAATTCATCAACGAATCGCAAGACCATAAAGAGATCGCCAATATTGTGGAGGATTTGTCTCTAAACAAGCCTTTAAAGCCTAAAGACAAAGCCTTGTTGGTAACCATTTTTGGTAAAAAGAGAATGGCTAAGGTGGAGGAAAAAGGCGTGTTAGCGAAAGACCAATTAATAGAAGACCTATTGGATCAACATGGTCCTGGGCGTGTGGTGTTTAGAAATACACGCGCAGCGATGAGCGGTTTTCCAACGCGAAAGGCTTATCTCATTCCATTAGAGGCAGCCGGTAATCAAGAGCAGTGGATCCAACGCATGTCCAAAGAGTATGCGACTGATAAAGAGGTTCGGCTTAGTGAGGAGGTAAAACAGAAATTTTGGTTTAGCGAAGACCCACGAGTGACGTGGTTGGTCGCTTTGTTAACGCAACTCAACCCAGCCAAAGTTTTATTGATCTGCAGAAGCAAAGCGAAGGTATTGGCTTTAGAAAAAGTGCTACAAAAGTTGAGTAGTGCCAAAGTAAGTATGTTTCACGAAGACCTCACCATCGTACAGCGCGATAGAAATGCGGCTTGGTTTGCGGAAACCGATGGCGCAAGAATATTATTATGCTCTGAAATAGGGAGTGAAGGGCGAAACTTTCAATTTGCGCATCACTTAGTGTTATTCGATTTGCCTGTTCACCCTGAGTTATTGGAGCAGCGTATTGGTCGTTTAGACCGCATCGGACAGTCAGAAGATATTCAAATACATGTGCCTTATCTGAAAGGTAGCCCACAAGAAGTATTGGTTCGTTGGTACCATGAAGGCTTACATGCTTTTGAAGAAAACATAGAAGGCGGAAATCAGATTGGGCAATTGTTCAACGATCGTTTGGTAGAGATGGCTTTGGCGGCCTCTACTAGTGATATAAGTGCGCAACTTGATGCTTTGATTGCCGATACGGCAGCTTACCAAAAAGAATTAAAGCAAACATTGGCCAATGGCCGAGACCGGTTGCTTGAAATGAACTCGTTCAGACCAAAGGTCGCAGAGCAGCTCGTAGAGAAAATTAGAGCGGCTGACCAGGACTTAGGGTTGGAAATTTATATGACCCAAGTGTTTGAGCATTTTGGTATTGATATGGAGGATTTGGCTCCAAGAACGTATTTGCTGCATCCAGCGCGCACCAACAGAGAGGCATTTCCATCGATTCCTGATGCGGGAATATCGGTCACTTTTGACCGAAAGCGAGCATTGAGTAGAGAAGATGTCAGCTTTATAAGTTGGGACCATCCCATGGTGACCGGAGCAATAGACATGGTATTGAGCTTAGGTACGGGTGGTGCTAGCTTTGGAATATTAAAAGGCACGGAAGGAAAGGGCATATTATTAGAAGTCATATTTGTGCTTGAAACAGCGGGCAAAAAAGGAATTTATGTCGATCGTTTTCTGCCAAGCACCCCTTTGCGTGTGGTGGTCAACCACTCAGGCGATGAGGTGACTGAAGACTATCCCGTAGACTTGTTCAACAAGCAACTACGACCAGGAAAAATAGGCGACCTTATTGGAAATGAAACGGTGGTGGACACCATCATTCCTGAGATGATTAAGACTGCTACAGAAATAGCAGAACAACTGAGGTTGAAAGGAATAGAGGAAGGCCTTAAGCAGATGAGCCAAACATTGGATCACGAAATTGGCCGATTGGCTTCTTTGTACGAACGAAACAAGGCTATAAGACGCGATGAAATTCGCACTGCACTAGAGGAGAAAAATGTGCTGAGAATGCTGATTGGGAATGCAAGCATTCGAATGGATTCCATCCAGTTAATTAGAGAAGGAGCCATCTAGATGCCTTTTTTATAAAAAGGGAAGTATAAAACAAAATCCAAAGGGTTAAAAACACCTTGTCGACTTGCGCCTAATTTGGTTAAGGATCATGCTACCTGCATTTCATTAGCAGAGCAAGAAGAAAGAAGCCTTTTGAAAGAAGCGCAAACGTGCTCAGAATAGCGAGTTGTTACACTTTGGGCTAGCCCCATGATGGGAATTGAAAAAAAGAAATAGTAATAAAATGAACATATATCAACAAATAGCGGCGGAGATTAAAGCGGCTTCAAACATTGTTATCACCTCGCACAAGTCGCCAGATGGCGATTCGATAGGCAGCTCATTGGGCCTATTACATTTTATTGAGAAGCTAGGCAAAACAGCTACAGTTTGTCATCCAGATGCAGCACCCGGTTTCTTGCATTGGTTGGATACTTCGTCGTTTCTTTTGATGACAGATCAGCCTGAGGCGGTAGCTACTGCTTTTAAAGAAGCGGATCTTGTATTTTGTTTGGACTACAATGCGACAAACCGTATTGGGCCGGATATGCAAGCCTTGTTAGATGCGGCGATATGTAAGACAGTCATGATTGACCATCATTTAAATCCTGAAGAATTTGCAACGTTAACAGTCTCTGAAACGACCGCTTCTTCCACGTCAGAACTGATTGTTGAGTTAATCGAGCAATCGGGAAATGGAGTCTTACTCGACCAAACAATTGGGACGCCTTTGTACCTCGGTATATTGACTGATACAGGGAATTTTAGGTTTCCTTCTACCAAGCCACGCACACACGAAATATTGGCAGTATTATTAGGCGCTGGCGTAGCGCACCATTTGGTTCATGAAGCCCTCAGCGACAACAACACTGCGAGTCGTTTGCGTTTGCAAGGATTTGCCATGTGCGAAAAGTTGGTAATCATGGAAGATTACATGGTGGCCATCATTTCTTTATCGAAAGAGGAATTAGCGAAATACCTTTACCAAAAAGGGGATACTGACAACTTAGCTAATCAGGCCTTGTCTATCAAAGGAATGAAGGCGGCTATTGTGTTTTCAGAAAGAGATGGCATTATGAAAATATCTTTTCGTTCCAAAGGAGAGGATAATCCGGTGAATGTCATGGCATCAACGCATTTTGATGGAGGAGGTCACGCCAACGCTTCTGGTGGAATGAGTGCCTTAACAGTATCTGAAACCTTGGATAAAATTAAGCGATTGGTGCCGGAGTACTTTTCGGTTCAGTAATACGTGTTTTTAGAAATTAAAAAGTCCGCTATCCTAGAATTCTAGGCAGTGGGCTTTTGTTATTTTGAATTCCCTTCTTTTACTGTTGTAGGAGAGTAACATTATAGGGACAATTGTAATGTCTATCGCCAGATTTTAAGATTGCTTCCATTCCTTTACCCTTACTTTTTCATAAAACGTCATTCTCAGCTTGACTGGGAATCTCATCAAGTAGAGGATCAATGAACCAAGAAAATGATCGCTCCTTAAAGTTGTGTCTAATTGGGGGTATTATGTGAACAGTGTTTTTTCAATTTTTGAAAGTACTATCCACAGGGCACTTCACAACGCACTGACCACAGGGAAGGGAGAAGTCCCTAGAGGAAAGCATCATATTATTCAGGGGACTTCTCCATCGTTCCTCTGTCGAAATGACGTTTTTTATAGATAGTAAAAGCTGCCATTGGAGACTGAAATGTCTTTAGAAAAGTCAGTGTATGAGATACTATGTTGTGTCACGCATTACGCCAAAAGGGTTAAATGAGAGCTTGGAATTAGAATACTTAAACATACAACGTTATTCGTTGTAATTGAATTATTTTATCCTTACTTTGGTTTTAGATTCCATTAAAATTTAACTCATTATGAAACTGCTTAGGGTTTTCCTTTTCATTATTGCTTTACCTGTTCTTTTTCTGCTTGAGGGTTGTATCTCTTACTACCACTATCCTACCCAACAAAATGTGATGCGGTTTAAGAAGAAAGGTGATGCCTACTTGAGCTATTCATCATTTGATCGGGAGGAATTTATTACATACAGTGCTGGATATGCCGTGTCAGATCATGTTGCCATAGTTTCTGACTTCAAAACGTTTGATGGATCTCTTGGAGAAATAGACGACTACTTATGGGAACATGAAGTAGTTGTATTTACTCAGATGAAGGATATTTTTTACCCATCAATAAATTTCGGTTATGGTTTTGGTGAATTGGACAGAACTAATACCGACTATAGCTTAGGAATCAGCCGTCAGTCTGTGTTGCCTTCACTTGGGATCTCTCATGATTTTTTTGATTTGGCGCTCTCAGCTCGCTTTAGCAGAGTGAATCATAAATTGGATATAAGTCAGCAAATTTATCCAAACCGTGAAAGGCATTATGACTTTCGTGATGTGGGTAAACGTGATTTCTTTTTTGTGGAACCAGCTATAACCGGAGGAGTGGGGTACAAATGGGTAAAGCTACGTGGACAGTTTACTATGAGTCAAAAATTGGGCAATAGCAAAATTAGCTACTACAGTGCTCTCAACCTTATCTTAAGCCTCAACGTCACCCTCAATATTATAGACTTGTTTGGAGGGAAAAACAAAGCGGATAAGTAGAAGTCAGTTCTGCCGCAAGCCCTGTTCCTTGTGCTACAAACCTGTCCTCAACAATCCTACTACCTTGGTTCGTATCCTAACGAACCTTATCCTTGTAGCTATAAGCCCCTAAAAGTCCGAAAGAGTAGTGCCACGATACAAAATAAGATTCCAGTATTGCTGGTGCCTCACAAACTGGAATGACGTACTGAGTGAAAAGCGACACTTTACTTTAAGACTTCTTCTATTCCTTTACCCTTATTTTTTCATAAAACGTCATTCTCAGCTTGACTGGGAATCTCATCAAGTAGATGATCAATGAACCAAGAAAATGATCGCTCCTTAAAGTTGTGTCGAATTGGCGGTTACTATGTGAGCAGTGTTTTTTCAATTTTTGAAAGTACTATCCACAGGGCACTTCACTTCGTACTGACCACAGGGAAGGGAGAAGTCACTAGAGGAAAGCACCATATCATTCAGGGGATTTTTCCTTTGTTCCTCTGTCGAAATGACGTTTTTTATAGATAGTAAAAGCTGCCATTGGAGACTTAGAAGTGATGGTGGAAGCCAGTGCAAATAGAGGTGGTGTTGCTACGCGTTACGCCAAAAAGGCTAAACGCGAGCTTAGTTTGGTGGTGTTGTGTTAAGTGTCACGCCAAAAAGGATAAACGCCCTAGCTTGGAGTGATTGATAATGGACACGAGCTGCAAGCTCCAGCGGTGGGAATATATGCACCACCTTAACTTACCTATTGTTTGCCACCTGTACTTATTTTTTTTCCTTTCTATTTAACAAAGGCTTATGTTTTCTTATCAAATATTCTTCGAGCTCGTATCTTCCGAAATTTACGATGCAAGGTTTGATTTTACATTTTTTTAACAAATCAGTCACCCTAATTTCTTCCTTATCCTCAAAATGTTTTTTCTTCCCATTTCGAGTTTGAAGATGAAACCCAAGTATGTTTTCGCCAATATGTCGTCTTAAAGCTGAAAAGTATGTTGTGCTAGAATGCGTATCAAATCGGTCAAGCATATTTGAACTTTCTCCGATGTAGATCAATCCTTTTGCACTATGCTCAACCCAGTAAATCCCAGCAGTTGATTGGACCTGAGCATCAAACCAACTATAGTCTTTTGATTCTAATAATTCTTTTTCTCCTTGTTCTAATAATAAACTGAAACGCGATTGAACTTCATTCCAAACTTTTTGATCAGTTTCTTCAGCGTATTTTTGTCTTTTGCTGTTTTGGAACTTATTCAAATTTGCTGGAATATTGACTATTCCAAATTCTTCAATTTCTTTCCTTCCAATATTCGTCAGTATTGTTTGAATTTGGAAATCACTTATTTTAAGTCCCTTGGGTAAGTCAGGGAAGTTATTCTGAAGGTTCAGGTAATTTTTATAAAACGTTGATGTTTTTTCTTTACTGTGCTGTTTTATTCTGTTTGATAAGGTTTTTGCTTCTCCGATATATTTCCATTTATTGGCTTTATCTGAAATTAAATAGTTGCCATATTTACGGGGGTAGAGATCTTCAAATGTAGATGTTGAGTCTTTATCCAGTAGTTGAGCTCCTGATGCCAAAATCAAATCCGAATTGCTTTGGCAATATTTCCAGTTAATCTTTTTCATCTTCTTTGTATTGTTGGTAATATCCAAATAATCTCTTTGTTGAACTTATTTAACGCTAATCATTTTAACTTAAATTATTGCATGTGTTTGATTATCAGTATTAAACCAATGGCTAATCGGTGAGAAATATTTAAGAAAATAGTTCTCAACTATAACTGAATTCCAACTCGTTCACAATTTATCAATTTGGCACGGGGCAGCAGCAGCGAGTCATCCTTACTTTTCAAAAAAGAATTCAACGTAAGTATTATTTGTGGTCTAAGGTTTCACGAAAAAATTTACCAATAATGCATCACCACAAAGAGTAAGGTTATAATTGGTGGCTTTATATGGTATCGCACTCGTTATAATATAATGGTCTGGGGAAGACCATCGCTTCGGCTTGACATTCTTAAAGCACGAAAACCATCGAATGGTGAACGACCAGTCTTATCGCTTCTTAAAGAAAGCGAAAGTCATGAAAAGTAAAACGAAAAAGGTGCTTGTCAGAAAACCATCCCGCTTGTACCAGATCATAAACTCAGTATCCTCATACAGGTTTGTTTTTAGTCTGTCAAATGCCTCTTGATCCTTACTCACTGTCTTGCCAGTTTCATCTGTTATTTCATAGATATAGGGAAGTTTTTTGACTGTGTCAGCCGATAGGATCTTGGCTTTTAATTTTCCTTTGTAGAGTTTATGCACTCTTTTGGAGACCTCCATGAATCGATCAAAATCTTGTGGTGCTGCACCTTGATATCTTTTATTAATGTCTTGAAATTGGCCTAGAGAAAGTGCTAAATAGCTTGTATCGTTATAGCTCAACACTATTTTTTTAGACGGCCAAATGTCCTTTTCTACTTTGTACTTCTTACCGTCAAAAATCGTATCCTGTGGCATGTTAAGTTGCATTTGATCAACAACAGCCTGTTGCGTAGCGAGACTATAAACATCAAACGTGTCCGTGACGCTAGTCATATAGGGCGCGTAATATGAAACAATGGATTTTTTAATCTCCTGATCTCTCTCCTCATTCATGCTAAAAAGAATGTCTTCTAGTTTTACGCTATTGAGTCCGTTTTCGTAGGGAGTATTTCCACTTAGCAGCAATCCTCCAGAGTAAAACTTGACGATATACTGAATTTTAGCGTTGATATTTTCAATCGTTGTGAACTTTGCATCTATCGTAGTTTGCGTTGGCCCTTTGATCCATGAGTAGACAACCCAAATGATCAAAACAATAATGGACATATAGAATGATATGCTTTTGTTCATGTTTACTCGCATGCTCTGAAACTGATGTGCTTTGATTTGAAAGATAATTTTCTGCTGGTCTTAGCTTATTCACAATTTATATTTATTTCCGATAAGGTAGGCCGTTCCCAACCTTATAGTCAAAAGCCAATCAACCTTGAAGTAGCTTCCAAGAGGACTATTGCTAGGGAATCTGCAAAACATGTTTTGCAATCAGCATACATCATTAAGCAATCAATAAAATCAGTGAGCATGTGAAAGAGCAATCCTATGCCAATGATATTGTAGGGCTTTCGAAAAAAAAGTAACCCAACATATAACGCCATCGCATAATAGGTGTGTAACGGGTGGAAATTGATGCTACATCTATTGGATTGGAAAATTGGATTAGCGATCAAATGGTCTACATCTACCAACATGGTAGCGATCAAGAGGAAGTATGCTTTTTTCCAATCTTTTCTAAAAAAGACAAAAGCGATAAAGAAGGGAAAGCAAAAATGTAAAAAGTAGTGGATAAATGTCTGCAACCTTGGTCAGTATTTTTTCTAGTGGAGGGCAATTTACTAAGGTCTGCGTTACCTTATTTCCATGAATTGAATCTCCCTTCTGATCTATGCGTCACGGATCGAAAAGAGACTATTTCAAAGGAGGAACACGGGATATAATATGTGGAGCAAATGTTCCGATGAGTGTTGTTTAGATGACTTAGATTTAAGTAATGAGGCGAGACATAATTATTGCCCTACCCAAGGTCTGTGACTCACAGACCTAATTCAAAAACGATCAAAACGATCCTAAACACTTTGCTTCCCAGTTCTTGAAGTTTATGGAGATGAAGTAACTTTCATTTCATGACCGATATATTCGA
>JBLIIJ010000069.1:0-20692 GCA_047635055.1 Cyclobacteriaceae bacterium
ATCGTGTATTTCTTAATAATAGCAGCAATGTGAGTCAGTTGACAGCATATGATCTCATCAACTCAACATTGTACCTGATGTGGAGCGATTACCTAGTAGCCGGCTTAAAATTCCTTTAGGTCTCCGGTTCAATTATTACCTTTCGGATGCAATAAATATCCGTTCATTCTACAGGTATTATCGCGATGATTTCGTGCTCACGGCCAATAAGTTTCAACTGGAACTGCCTATAAAATTGAATCCGTTTCTTAGCATTATTCCATTATAACGGGTTCATAATCAGCAAGCGACAAAATACTTCCTCCCTTTTGGAGAGCACGCGGAGAGCTCCTAGTTCTATACGTCTGATTATGATCTATTCACTTTTAATGCGCATCAAATAGGTATTGCCATTAGCTATTCTCCTGTTGCTGGAATCGATAGAGCAAAATAGGAAAAAGGCTTTGGGTATTGGAAGGCTTAGATGCTAAGCACACGTTATATCCGAAGTAGCGGACTTAATGTTTCAATTATAAGAGTGAAGTTGAGCTTCAAGGTTAAAATATTAAAATAAGGATGCCTACAAAGCTTAATTGTCAGCACGACAGTATTCATTAGCTTTCCAGACGCCCAAATGTTATTATCAGAAATTAAAGCCCTTCAGCCTCAGCAATCAACTCTGCCAAATCCTGAACTTTTACTTCGTTTTCTTTATCCTTGTTCTTGATGCCATCCGTCATCATGGTCATACAAAACGGACAACCGACCGCTATAGTCGAGGCGCCAGTTTCTAGCGCCTCCTCAGTACGCTCAATGTTAATTTCTTTTTTGCCCGGCTCAGCGTCTTTAAACATTTGCGCACCTCCGGCACCACAACATAGCCCTTTGGTCTTGCAGCGCTTCATTTCAACAAGCTCTGCATCCAAAGCTTCTAATACTTTTCTTGGGGCTTCATACACGCCATTGGCTCTGCCTAAATAACAGGAATCGTGAAAAGTGATTTTACGTCCTTTGAAATCTCCGCCACCTTTTAAAGTCACTTTTCCCTCATTGATCAATTCCTGCAAGTATTGAGAATGATGAATCACGTTATAATTTCCACCCAATTCTGGATACTCGTTTTTCAAAGTATTAAAGCAATGTGGACAAGCAGTGACAATATTTTTAATCTCATAGCCATTCAAAACTTGAATATTGGCCATGGCCTGCATTTGGAATAAAAACTCGTTTCCCGCTCTTCTCGCTGGATCTCCAGTACACGTTTCTTCGGGTCCTAAAACCGCGAATTTTACACCTACTTTATTCAAAATTTTAACGAAAGCTCTGGTAACATTCTTATACCTTTCATCATAAGAACCTGCACAACCAACCCAAAATAATATCTCTGGACTTTCTCCTTTTGCTACTAGGTCTGCAACAGTGGGTATTTCTATAGTCATTTCACTCATTGTCTTATGCTTTTGGGGTTTTTAATTCATCAGCCCATTTAAATCTATCGGTAGGGGCAAATTTCCATGGAGCAAAATTGGTCTCCACATTTTGGAACATCGAATTCCAAGATTGAGGAGATCCTGATTCTTCCATGGCTACATATCTTCTCATCTGCAAAATAATATCTAATGGGTTAATATTTATCGGACACGCTTCCACACAAGCATTGCAGCTGGTACAGGCATTGATTTCTTCTTTTGTAATATAATCACCGAGCAATTTTTTACCATCATCAAGGCCTTTCTCTCCTTTTTGAATGGCGAGACCCACATCTTCCGCACGATCTCTCGTATCCATCATGATTTTACGTGGCGAAAGCTTTTTACCAGTAAGGTTAGCAGGACATTCCGATGTACATCTTCCACATTCCGTGCAGGAATAAGATTCCATAATATTTTTCCAATTCAAATCGTTGACGTCCTGCGCACCAAACTTCATTCCTTCGGCTGGTGGAGCAACATCTCCTTCCACTGGCATCCCAAGCATCAACTTTACTTCATTGGTCACAGCGTCCATATTTTCCATTTGACCTTTTGGCGTGAGCCTAGAAAAATAAGTATTCGGGAATGCCAAGAAAATGTGTAAATGCTTAGAGTAAGTAACATATAAAGCGAACGCAAAAATGCCCACAATATGAAACCACCAAGCCCCACGCTCAATCAAGATCAAACTTGATTCAGACATTCCTGAAAAGACTGACGCAAATGACCCACTGACTAAAAACTGGCCTGTTGGGGTATAATGTACGCTCCCTAGTTTTTGTAAAGCAAGGTCCGCCGCATTCATAGAAAGAATGGCCGTCATCAATACAACCTCAATAACAAGAATCAAATTAGCATCCATCGTGGGCCAACCTTTCATCTCTATTTTTTTGAATCGGTCAATCTTCAAGACATTTCGCCTTGCTAAAAAGACGACACAGGCCAAAAGGACCAAGACAGCCAAAATTTCGAAAAATGAAATTATTGTCGTATAAAAATCCCCTAGCAGCGGGGCAAAAAGTCTATGCGTACCGAAAATTCCATCAAGTATGATTTCGAGGACTTCAATATTAATAAGTACGAATCCTATGTAGATCATAAAGTGAAAAGTTGCCGGCAACCAGCGCTTGAACATTTTCTTTTGTCCGAAGGCTACAAGAAGCATGGTTTTCAATCTTTCGGAAGCATCTCCGGTCACTTTGTAGTCTGTTCCGAGGTTAATATTGGCTTTTATTCGTCCCACGCGTCGTGAAATAAAGTAGCCAAATATGCCTGCAATGGCTATAAACAGTATTTGAGGTATGTAGGTCATCAGTTTTGGTTAAATCTTATCTCTTTTTTTACGGTTTTGTTTGCGTCTCTTCTTTATTTATCTAGTTTTGCATCCACTTTAAAAGGTGCTGTAGCTCAGTTGGTAGAGCATCGGACTGAAAATCCGTGAGTCGGTGGTTCGAATCCACTCAGCACCACCGAAAGCCTGATCATTTGATCGGGCTTTTTTTATGTCTTTTTGTCTGTTGCTTATTTGTCCTATTCAACATTGATTTTTCTCCTTCTGCCTGTTTTTTCCTATTCTTATTCAATAGTTCGAATATAAAGAGATTTATTAAATATAGTATGCATGCATACTATATTTAGCTTGATTTTCCGAAATAATTATTTGAACAAAATTCACAGTATCAATCCTTAAAGATAATCCAAGTGCCCTGTCAAAGCTGTTTTGCTTCACTCAACTACCAGAAGTAACCTTACCAAACGTCGGAAATGTTGAATTCACCTAATTGATAAATTCGATCGCCAATCAAAAAACTAGGAACGAGCTCGCAGCTTTAGGAAATCGAATAATCTCTTTTTATTCGATGCAAGGGTCAGGGAATAAAACACACAACTGGGATTTGAACAAGTACACTAAGACTCCACTTTTACGGAATGAAATCTGCAGCTTGGGAGCTGTCATACTAAAGTCCGATAACGTTAATACTGTTTAAAGGCAGTGGCATTATTTTTTACTTTGAAAGTACTTTAGATAGACAAATATTTTATCCCTTTATATCTGAAATTCAATGGGGAATATTCAGTTTTGATCAACTAATAAAAGTTTTACCTTAAGCGGGACGGTTTGCGGATCGCTAGTCGCTAACAGCCAGCTATTCTTTATGCTTCGAAAACTCACATCGAAAAAACGAATCGCACTGGAAAAACGAATCGCACCGGCGAATCGTCGCACCGGCGAATCGTCGCACCGTAAAAGAACACGGGATCGCCTGCTGGCAAATATTAAAATGCCAGACGACCCTGTCGCTGTGCTCAAAAGTGAAATTTTCATTAAGACTCCAGCTAACCATCTTATAAAATTTGAACACGACATGTTTTAGAACTATTCTAACTTAACATAATCCATAAAATCACGCTTCATACAATATTTTTTTACTTTAACATTTTATTCGTCATTGGTAAAATGCGACGTGGAAATACCACAATGGTTATTTGATTGAATTTTTCACATATAAAACAAAGAGCATGCTTAAGATAAAAGGTATACGTACCATTCTTCAAAATGGCGATCACAAAAAAAATATACCCATTTCGGTCTATTTACGCAAATCGAGTGATCGGTACAGGTAGAATAATTATCTTTCATTTTAATCAAACCTGCTATTTTGAAGATCCGATATTTCATTGTCTCGCTTGTAGTTTTTATTACTATTGGGTGTCCCAATGCGTTTGCGCAAGAATGGGCAACTGCTTATCAAGAATCCATCGATCATTATAATAATTATGAGTCGCAAGAATCTAAACTTGCTGCCGAAAGAGCTTTGCGCGCCTATAAAACGCAAATCGAAAATCCTGATAAGAACTTAGCCGCTATTCTTAGACAGCTCGCTCTGGTGACTTATGAGCTGGATTTGCTCGATGATGCGTTGGAGCATAGCAAATCAGAAACTGAACTCTTGCAAAGTCTTGGTTTGAATAATGAGGCGAACTATGCCAATGCGCTACAAAACCTCGCATTAATACGAATTGCCCGAAACGAATATGCCGCTGCTGAACCCCTGCTAAGAAAAGCGATTCCAATTGCTCTCACTTGGAATACCGAAACTTCTTATGAAGTAAGCGTGATCAAGGGCACTTTGGCAACTACACTCTTTCAATTAGGACAGGGCGAAGAAGCTAAAGCCTTATTCATCGAATCGCTTGAGACTATGAATCAATTTGAGGAAGTCGGCGCAGAATATTACACGACAATATATGACTATAGCGCCTTGCTCATCGAAGAGCAAGAATATGCCATGGCCTTATCACAAATCCAAATTTTAGAAGCGTACTACAACTTTGAGACTCCCAACTTTGAGTTCTCAAGTATTTTAATCAAAGTGGGCGATTTGCTTGATAAGCTGGGACGTTTTGAAGAAGCTGTCACTAAATACGAAACTGCCGTATTAGGATTTCAAGAATTACAAGAGACCGAATCAGAGGAATATGAAATAGCCCTCAACAATTTGTCCATCGCGTATCAAAAGGTCAATGCCTTTGACAAATCGGAATCACTATTGACAACATTGGTGGAGATTAGAAATCCCACCAAAGAAAATCAACCAGTCGCTTATGCTTCCTCTTTGATTAACCTTTCTAATCTTAGATTAAAAAAGGGCTTAAAAACCGAAGCTCAAAGTGGCTTAGAAGAAGCCATTAGCGTATTGGTATCCGACACGGAGGCTGAAAATATGCTCCTAGCTAGGGCTTTGGAAAGTTTGGCTCAAATCAATTATTCTAACAAAAATCTGGAGTTGGCTAAAGAGCAGATAGACCAAGCATTGGTGAAGATTCCACAAAGCGAGAATACCTATTCTCTTCTCGAAAAAAAGGCGCGAATAACTGCAGGGCTGGGCAAATACGAAGAGGCGCGCACTTTAATAGAACGGTCTTTAGCCGAGAGTATGGAGGTGAATGGTGAAAACAGCTTAGCAACTTGCTATGTAAAAAATGCATTCGCTCAAATTTCTACAGACCTAGCCGATTACCCTAAGGCGGAAGAGATCTATCTGGAGATTATTCCACAATTTGAAAGATTGCTATCTCCAAGCCATCCAGAATGTGCGACCATCGCCACCAACTACAGTACGCTTTTACAATTAATGGGCAACTTCTATACGGCTGAAAATTGGTTGAAAACAGCCTTAGAAATCAAGCGTAATGCCTTTGGTGAAGAAAATCCAGAATATCTGATTTCCTATGAAAACCTAGGGCTACTCTATCAAAACACTGCTCGATATACGGAGGCCTCTCGTATTTTCAACGAAATCAGAGCCGTCAAAGAAAATACTCTTGACGCGCAAGATGCATCTCTAGCCTATACCTACACGAACCTTGGAAATGTAAAAAAAGAACTAGCAGAATACACTGAGTCAGAAAATTACTTAATAAGGGCAAAAACTATTTACCAAAATACCCTTGGTGAAAAACACATCTTCTACGCTTCGCTACTCAATAGCTTGGCACTACTTTATCAAAAAATGGGGAATGTTACGGCTGCAAAACCATTACTGACGCAGAGCCTCGCCATCTACGAGGAACTACTTGGAAAAAATAATCCGGAATACGCTACTTCGTTAGAAAACTTGGCCACTCTCTACCAAATGGAAGATAACAACGAGAAAGCTAAATCCCTTCTTGAGGAAGTCCTGATTATAGATGAAACCATCCTCGGAAAAGAACATCCACTTTATTCGAAAACACTTCACAACCTTGCAGCACTCTATGAAGAAGATGGACAATATGAAAAATCCCGGGAGCTATACAATCAAGCACTGTCCATAACAAAAAAACTGTTTGGCATTAATAACCCCTCCTATGCTTCCACCCTCTATAACCTCGCTGTTTTAGAACAGGAATTGGAAAATTACGACCAAGCAAAAAAACACTTTATGCAGGTCGTCGACATTAGGAATGAAACGCTCGGCGAGTTTCATCCGGACTATACCTACGCCAGTTATGGGTTGGCGAGTATTTTTCATAAAACTAATGAGCTGGAAGCCGCAAAATCGCTTTACTTAGAAGTCATAGAAAAATACAGCGACGATATTGCTAAATATTTTCCTGCACTAAGTGAAAGTGAGAAAAGCGCCTTTTGGGGTAAAATACATCCGGTATTTGAAGGTTTCATGGATTATGCGGTAGAGTTTGTTTTACTAAATAAAGGCACGACGCAAGAGCGAAATGCCATGATCGCCACCTTATATAATGTGCAATTAAGTACAAAAGCATTGCTTTTAAATGCTACCAATAAGGTGCGCAAAAACATTCTGAGTAGCGGAGATGAGGCATTGATCGCCAGTTTTAATGAATGGATTGCATTGAAAGAAAACATTGTCAAAGCTTATGGTCTCTCAAAAGAAGAAATCGAAAGGAGTGGAATAGACATCAAAGAATTAGAGCAAAGAGCAAATACCAATGAGAAGCAATTGTCTTTATCCTCCTCCGCTTTTGCAGAAACGTTTGACAAAACAGCCAGTCAAACATGGCAAGATGTCAAAGCAGGCCTTACAGAAGGCCAAGCTGCTATGGAGATCATTCGTATAAAAAAGAGGGTTAAAGCTGATTCCGTAATTTATATCAGCCTAATCATAGATGACGAATCATCAGCCGCTCCAAAAATGTTGGTTAACCCAAATGGTCTTTATATGGAAGATAGAGGGTTTAAGACCTATAAAAACTCTATTGTCTACAAGGTCAGCGATTTGAAATCTTACCCGTTGTACTGGTCAGAAGTAGACGCTTCCATTTCAAAAAGTACGACAACACTTTTCCTCTCGGCAGATGGTGTCTACAACAAAGTGAACATTTCCACTTTACTTGATGAAGGGAAAAATGAATACGTTATTGAAAAATATTCGATTCGTCTGCTGAGTAATACTATTGAAATTGTACAAAAATCGAGCTCAACCAATGAGACTCAAAGTGCCATTCTCTATGGGTATCCAAAATATGACCTTGGCGCACAAAGGATCAAGCGCTCCTCTTTGTTTAGCAAAGATGACTCCCGATCTGCCTTTGGAGACCAAATCGCACCACTTCCCGGCACCTATCAGGAAGTAACCGATATTGCAAAGGATCTATTCGCTGGCGGATGGACTTATGATAAATATATTGCTGATAAAGCCACAGAAGTTGCGATCAAGAAGCTCAATAGCCCAACCGTACTTCACATAGCTACTCATGGCTTTTTCCTACCGGATATCAGAGTGGATAAAGAGCAAGCCCTTACGAGTAGAAGTGCAAAGTACAATCCATTATTACGTTCAGGCTTGCTTTTAGCAGGAGCGGAAAACACCATTAACAATCAGGAAATTTCCGGCGAAGAAGATGGTATACTTACCGCCTATGAAGCCATGAATCTCAGCTTGGACAATACACAATTAGTGGTGATGTCCGCATGTGAAACTGGCCTAGGGGAAGTGAAAAATGGGGAAGGTGTTTATGGTCTACAAAGGGCATTTTTAGTCGCAGGTGCCGACAACCTAGTGATGAGTTTGTGGAAAGTAAATGACGAGACTACTCAAAAGCTTATGTCCGGTTTTTATAAAAATTGGTTGAAAGGCGAATCGAGGATCGAGGCATTCAATCATTCTATTACAGACTTGAAAAAAGAATTTAAAGAGCCCTATTATTGGGGCGCTTTTGTGATTTTAGGAATTTGAAGACCACATCTTTTGACCACTAGTGATATGACAAATCAAGAAATACATAATTTTCAAAAACCAATATCCAAGAAATGGATCATTTGAATAAGTCATTAGGTCTATTCATGCTAGTGCTGGCAATGGCATTGTCATCTATGGCACAAGATACGCTCAGAACTCTGGGTGATACATTGGCTTTTTACAGGAAAACAGCCAAACCATTATCGGAACTTAACAGCTCGGCAATTGAGTATGCACCATCCATATCAGCGGATGGCCGTACGATGATCTTGGAGTCAAATAGAGACGGTCGATATATGCTGTATGAATCTAAGCTCGTTAATGGAGTCTGGTCGACACCAGTTGCCATAGATGCAATAAACAACTTTGGAGATTCTACCGATTTAATTGGAGGCCCGAGTATCTCCTTTGATGGAAACAAGCTTTTCTTTTTTGCCTCCTTTCGAAGTGGGTTTGGTAGCGAAGATATTTTCTTTTCAACCCGAGAAGGCGATACTTGGTCCACTCCAGAAAACATCGGGCAGCCGATCAATTCCCGTGGATATGAAGGTTTCCCATCAATATCGGCGGATGGCAAAACGATGTATTTTGTTCGACAGAATTTTGTTCCTCTATCAGATAAGGATCTTGCTAAATTATGGGAAAAAAAGGCCTGCTTTAGTATCCTAAAATCAGACAAACAAAAAGACGGGAGTTGGGGAAACCCTGAACTCTTACCTTATCCCATCAACCAAGACTGTGAAAAAGCACCACGAATAATGGCGGATAATAAAACATTAATTTTTGCGTCAAACAGACTTGGCGGTAAAGGTGATTTTGACCTCTACCAAACGCAGCTCAATGCCGTTGGCGACTGGAAAACACCACTTGCATTGGAGTACGTAAATACGCCACTTGCCGATCAGTTTTCAAGTATTTCGGCACAGGGAGACCTCTTATATTATGTATATGATGCAAGCGAAATATATTCGGTAGAAATACCTCCTCATCTACAGCAATTCAAGAATGTAGTTATCCAGGGATATATTACAGATGGCAATACTGGAGCAGGAATAGGTACGAATATTGTTGTTTCGGATGCGTTTACGTCAAATGAAATAATGAATATTCGTAATAACCCGAATGACGGTAGGTATACGGTAGTATTGGCAGTTGGTAGTAATTACAATATTCAAATACAGACGGAAGGTTACACTTCCAAATCGCTGTTTTATGACTTAAGTGATGCGCATGAATATCAGGAAATCGACCAGAACATTACGCTATACTCAAGTGCAAAACTGAATCTAAACATTTATGACAGTGACCTTTTTGAACCTATCTCAGCCAATGTCAAAGTTAAAGCTATAGGCGCTACTACTTTTATCGTGGATACACAAAACAATATGAGTGGCCGCATTACCCTTGACTTACCACTTGGTGAAGTCTACGAAGTAATTGTAGACAAAGAACATTTTGATAGTAAATTTTTCACCCTGGATATATCCAACTTGGTGGTATATCCAGATTTCATTAGGGATGTGGAAATGGTCCCGCACAAGCGAAATGTGGATATCAATGTGGCAGATTTGGTCAACAATGGAAAAGTCAGGTCGCGCGTAAGAATTAGAAATAAGAATAGGGATGAAGTCATCACCGTCAATGGAAATGAGACCGTAGCATTAAGAGTAGGTGATCGATATGAGATAGAAGCAACCTCAGATCAGGGTTATGCCTTCAACAGTACGGTAATCAACGTGCGCCCTGAAGGGGAAGAAATAGAAATTATCACAACAAATGATGAAGGTGTCTCGACGACTTCTACTGGTATCAGTGCTGCACTGGAATTAAAGCTGGTGCCATTGATACCGGGAACCAACCTTACGCTCAAGGACATATTATTCGAAACGAATTCTGATCAAATGACGGAGATCTCCTTTAAAGAACTCGAACGAGTTGTTGTATTAATCAAACAAAATTTAACACTGAAAGTAGAAGTTGCGGCTCATACAGATAATGTTGGATCTGCAGCATACAATGCCTCCCTATCCGAAAGAAGGGCTCAAACTGTTGCTAAATTTCTAGAGGAGAGGAAAATACCTGCGCAACGTTTTTTAGCAAAGGGGTATGGTGAAAGCCAACCATTGGTACCCAATGACTCTCCTGAAAACAAAGCCCGAAACAGACGCGTGATCTTAAAAGTTCTTGAAATTTAAACCGATTGAAAATGAAAAAAACAATACTATTTATCGTCGGTATTTCTTTTATTCTCTCCGTTTATGGACAGAAACAAGCGAAGTATGAAGACTACCTGCCCATCATGCTCGCTTTGCCTCCAAGTGGCGCTATTGCCTTACTTAAAACATACAGGGTTACTGAGCCTGAAAACGGCAGCATACACTTACAACTTGCCACCATTTATAATAAGCGGTATGCTGAAGGAGATCCTATTAAGAATTTTCAATATAAAATAGGCAATGCCGAATTAGCATTGCAATCGTATGAACTGGCTGAGCAAATCATTACAGAAAAAGACGTTAGAAGAAACAGTGCCTCTTATTTCAATTTTGGTAGCGTCAATGCTAAAGGAAAGCTGGAAGTCTCTTATGACAGCCTCTCTAACAACATTATAAATGCCAAAACTGAGCTAACTGCCTACATTAATAATGGCCCAATTATCTACGAAAAATTTACCACAAGCTTTAGCTATTATGATCAAGCACACAAGCTATTTACAGAAGTTGTTGGTGAGTATGCCACTTTTAAAGACCTCTACCTACTATTCAACGCAGACTTAGATGGCAAATTAGAAAAACTCAAACAAGCTTATCTTCAATCCATATCTTATTTTGATGAATATAAAAATGCCATAGGTGCTTATCCAATTAACTATAACCAAGCGTTAATCGTAGAGGAGATATTAGTGTACCGGCTCAATGGACTCGAAGCGCAAATAAATTTCCTTGAACCAAAGATCAGCGTCTGGAACTATGCCAAATGGGTCGATAATACGAGGGCTACCATTGCTGATGAGATTAAAGCATTACGAGAAAGTCTAATTGTAGAGGACATTCGATTGAACAATTCCATAACCAATGTATCCTCAAGATTACAAAATGACGATTATAAAGAATTAAAAGTAAGTAAAGAGGTCTTGTTCAACCTTAGAAAGTACGACCTCAACTCTGTCGTGGAACCCACCTTTAGATATAAGGAAAAACGACACGACTTGCTCTATCACGACCTACTGAGTAAATCGCTGGATACTGATGATAATATATCCGAGGATAGACGTTTGTTCCTCTATGGCCAGCTTATCAATAAGCTTATAGAAACGGATAGTAGCCTCACCACTATCACCGAGAAAAACGATGATGTTTCATCAGCCAAATATGGTGATTTTATTCAAACACAATACGGGTCGCAAGAAGGAATTGAAACATATGTCAACGCGGAAAGAGCTTCAGGAAGAAACCTTAAATCATCTTACATCAACCTGCTTCAAGAAAAACTTATTCTAAGAATCAATGCTGATACTTTAAAAAGTGAAGCTAAGTATAAAAAAAAGATGCTAAGGCTCTATGTCAGTCCAGCACAGGATTCCTTAAGTTTTGATTCAGCACTATATATCACCACACACAAGGTTATCAATTTTGACAGCTCTGCTTTCATCGCTGGTACATTTATTCATCCTAAAGAAAAAAAAATGGCTGCTTTTACGGCGGGTGTGACCAAAGATGGGAAAATAGGTTGGTATAATGAACATCTCCTTGAAGTAGACAGTGGGATATTTGATGCAGATACGAGAGTAGGAGCAATGACTAGAGTCCCAGGTGGAATTGGTCTCGTACTGAATGCCAGTCAAACTAGCACAGGAAAAAAGACCAATAAGATCTTCATAATTAATGAAACCGGTGAAACCACTTTTGAAAGACGGCTAAACACTTTCCACTTCCCAAGAGAAATCCTGTATAATGATATCGACAATAGCTTAAATATTGTATTTAAAGGAAACAATTATTTGGAAGACATTACTATCGAAAATGAGCTTGTGCTTGCCAATTTCACCCTTTTGGGAGACCTTCAATGGCAACACAGATTTAAGTTTAAAGGAGACGTTACAGGCGTGTTAAATATCGGTGAAGCATATCTCGTATTGGGTAATTACAAAGAAATGAGAAGTTTGTCAGGTCAAATAAAACGAGCGGACGCGTCACCACTAACTACAAATACTTATTTGCTCAAGTTCAACAAATCGGGCATGTCGGATATCAGGTTTATTGAGAATGTTGGATCCAGTAATTTGTTGGAAAGCATTAAAGTAAGTAATGATTGCATTAACCTTTTTGGTAACAAAGGTGAGTATAACAAAAATGCCCGACTTCAAAACGAATCAGGCACTTGGTTCCACATACTCATCAATCGAAACCTAGAAATACTAAGCGCTAACTTATGAAGTCTTTTTATTTGAGGTAATATTTTTCAAATTAATAATCTCCTTTTCATCTAGATGACGCCATTTTCCACGTGGCAGATTCTTCTTGGTAAGGTTACCGAACATGACCCTATCTAACTTCTCTACTCTATAGCCTACCGCTTCAAAAATTCGTCTAACAATCCGGTTTTTACCCATATGGATCTCAATTCCCAAATTCAGGTTATCATCACCAAGAGTAGCCATTTCTTTTACTTCGGCAACACCGTCCTCCAATTCTAAGCCTTTGAGTATGGCTTCAAAATCTACCATCGTAATTGGCTTATCCAATAAGACTTGATAAATCTTTTTTATTCCAAAGGCAGGATGCGTCAATTTTTTAGCCAAATCACCATCATTGGTAAATAGCAAAAGTCCCGTCGTTTGACGATCGAGCCTACCCACAGGGTAAATTCTCTCCTCACAGGCCTTTTCTACCAACTGCATCACCGTATTTCTATTTTTCGGATCAGACGCTGTAGTAATGAAGTCCTTAGGCTTATTAAGAAGTACATATCGAGGCTTTTCAGGATTCAACAGTTTATTCAGGTGCTTGACATTATCTGTCTTTTTCACCTTATAGCCCATTTCTCTTACTACTTCGCCATTAACTTTAACTTGGCCATCTGCAATTAACTTATCCGCGTCTCGTCTTGAGCATACCCCAGAATTTGCGATGTATTTATTCAATCGCGTTTCCTCAGGCTCAGCGGGCTTCTCTACTTTCTTAATGAACTTTCGTGGTTCTGGTTTTCTTTTTGGGTTTTTCACTATTCCTTCTCCTCTCCTATAGTATTTTCTTCGTGCATAAAGTCTTTCGGCGTTGGCAAGTCCTTCAAATTGTTGATGCCAAAATAATCCATGAATTGCTGACTAGTGCCGTATAACAATGGCTTTCCTACTGTCTCAGCTTTTCCTTTAATTTCAATTAATTCTTTTTCCAGCAGTTTGTGAACTGCATAATCGCAATTTACTCCTCTTATTTGTTCCAGCCCAGATTTAGTGACTGGCTGTTTGTATGCAATGATTGATAATGTCTCCAAGGCTGAAGTGCTCAACCTTTTTTTTGACTGTTGCTTTAGAAGAATGCCAATACTTGCCTGATAAGCAGGCTTAGTCAAAAACTGAAAGCCTCCACCACTTTCAATTAACTCGAAAGAAAACTCATCAACAGAAAATTTTTCTCTAACAGCAAGTATTGCAGCTTCTACATCCGCTTCTGGCACATCTGCTTCAAACATTTCCTTGAGACAGCTCACCAAGTCATTAATGTTAATTGGCTTGGGAGAGCAAAAAATTAATGCCTCAACATGATTAAGCAGAAAGTCCATTAAGTCTTATTGAGCTTTGCTTCGATGGAATGCATGGTGTGCGGTACCGCTTTGAGACGATCTTTACCTATCAATTTCCCTGTGTCAACGCAAATTCCATAAGTACCGTTTTTGATACGTACAACCGCATTTTCTAAGTTGTTGATAAATTTTTGTTGCCGTCCTGCAAGCTGATTTAACTGCTCTTTTTCTGCCGTCTCCGCGCCATCTTCGAGCGTCTTTACAGAACTTCCGGTTCCTCCTGTGTCATCCCCTCTATCACGCTGCATCGATGATCTTAATGAATGTAATTCCGATCTTGCCTTGTCTAGCTTTTCGTTCAATAACGCTTCAAATTCTTTTAATTCATCTTCTGAATATTTTGTTTTTTCCGCCATATCAACTTCGATTTATTAAAGGTTCTAATAATTAAGCGCTAAAGTACTGAAAGCTTGCAAGATTGAAAAGAAGATTGTCGAATAGCGTTTAGGAATAAATCACTAAAACAGATTACCCAAAGAAAAAAAAACCGAGGGTATTTGAAATATAATGTATTGTTGTACATAAATACGACCCCCGGATTCAGCAACAAATGTGCTGAGTTTTTTTAACAACTGAATTACTATACTCCCTGTTATTAAAAAAGAAAAATATTTATCTCCCTACCACAACTGTCTCCCGCATGACTTCTTTATTCCCTGATCCGTCGTAAAGCTCAAAAACAACGATATAATATCCCATTCTTACCACATCACCCGACTCGTTAGTACCGTTCCACAGCATAAAACCAGCTGTTGATAATGATGATCCATTGGCCAATGACTTTGTAAGTTGACCACTTTGATTATAGACATTTACATTGGCAAACATTCCCGATTTGGCTAAAGTATAGTTTATAGTGGTGAAGCTTTGCATGGCGGCAGAACCATTGAGGCCGGGTACAAATACTTTTGGCACTATACTCACTCTACCAACAATTCCTTGGCCATCTAAAATTTGTGAGTTCTCATATCCAGGCGTTCCAAAATCCACCAAACTTGATGCTGACGTCCAGTTGTTGCGGTCATTGGTGGGGTTCTCAAAACTGATGCGCTCTAACGAAACGCCATCTACAGCTTCAAGTAAAGAGCTGTGATCGTCTTCATCATAGCTAAACTGATCTAAAATAGTACCCCTCTGATCCATAAGGGCTACCGTCCCATCTGTATTTGGGTATGTTGGCATGCTTGACAAATTATGCATATTCGATTGAATTGAATTTGGAAATTGCGTAGCTACTATTGCGGCATCTGTCGTTAAAACCAAATAGCTTTTCGGACCAAGGATCAAATTGCTTTCACTGATCATGGAGACTTGAGAAACCTCCTCGTCTTGAATCCTGCCAAGTTGCCAATCTTTTAGGTTTACATAATCGTCTGATATATTGTAAACCTCCACATAATCGACACCATCGCCTTTTGGATTAAAAAGTATTTCATTGATAATAATATAAGTACCTACACTTTCCACAGGGTAAATGAAACTGGAAGAAGCTTTAGAGAGGTTTCCATTGCAATCTTCCAAGTTTGTGAACCGTACATCGTATGGCTGATTTGGGAGGAAACTGTCACTAAACTCCGCAACAATTTTATTTCTTGCAAGGCTGGTAAAAAGGATTGAACGGAAATTGAGCGATGGTGTAATCTCAACAGTTACGGCATCAAGGCTTCCCGAGGACAATCGTTCGTTAAAAACGGCTTCAAATGAATTTGGCGAGGAAAAATCTACTTGTAGCAACTCCGGTCCAAAATTATCAGGAATAGAAGTGCTAGTACTATTTGATCGCCCAGGAGTACCTCCATTCGTATTGACGGAAGCCGACCAGTTTAATGCTTCCGCACAAGGATTAGAGGTATCTTTCATTTCCAAGGAAATTCCACCATCGCTATCTTTTTCATACCAATCAGCGGTATAGTTCATGTCAAAAATGAGCTGATCACTGTTCAAAAGTCCTACATAATCAGCGCTATTCGATATAGAAATCCAACCTGTAAGGCCATATGTCGTACCAAATTCGCTGTAGGAGGCAACAGCACTGGTCGGACATAAAATGACAATTTCCAAAGGAGCTAAAACAATAGAACTTAAAAAAACACTATCGTCCCCCACGATGAGCTGCACTTCATCCAAACTAATCAGGTCAGCCGTCATATTTTGCAACTCAAAAAACTCCGCACTCGGAAGGTCAATTGCCGGATCTGGATCCGCCATCATTTCAGAAATTAGCACTTCATTAAAGTTTGGCTTTCTCCCTTTTCCAAATGATATGGTTGCGGGCTCCATGATATTACCAGAGCAATCAGCAATACCAGAAACCAATATTTCATAACGCACGCCGATCACTAACACTTCCTCTAAAACCACCTCGACAATTGTCGCATTTTGTGAAGTGATCAAAAAAGTGTCCACTGATACCCCGCTGAAACTTATTCTTTCCACACTGGAAGTGTCCAATGCTTCGCTAAATAATAAACGTAGTGTTTTATCAGAAAGCAACGCTTGGTCAATGATCACCGGAGCTTCCGCATCTACGTCTAAACTAAAGACTGAATTTTCACCTCCGGGAGTTCCACCTAATTCGCTTTCAGACGCCATCCAATTCGCTTGCCCAGGACATGGGCTCATCGGATTGATGAGCTCCAAGCTATAGCCACCATCATCTTTATCCGTATTGCGATACCATTCTTTGGAATAATTTATCTCCTCTATGGTTTCCTCATACTTATTGGATAAAACCAGACTATCAAGCGTATTTCCCAAGTTTGGAAGGGATGCTACGCCAATGACATTCATTCCCTCGAACAATGCGATGCTGGATGAAGGCACCAAAGCGATGTATTCTCCCGGCTCAATTTCCCTACTTGGTAAGGCAACACTTTTGGTCGGATCGGAGAGAAATAGGACGTCAAGATCAAAGCTTTTATCTGTCGCATTATAGAGTTCCAAATACTCTACTTCAGGAAGGCCAATCGCCGGCGTTGGATCAGCCATTATTTCGGTGATAATTACCTCGCCAAATACTGGAATATACCCATCCCCAAGGACGATATTAAAAGCTTCCATTTCATTTCCACTGCAGTCTTTTGGACCGGTTAAGGTTAAACCGTAAGTAGCATTTCTCTCCATGATTTGACCAAAAAAGAAGGTCGCTTCATTGGCTTCTTGATTAAAGGAAATACTTGAAATCCCAAACCCTTCTGAGGCAGTTGTCACCACGGATAGACTGTCCATATATTCACTAAAAGTGATTTCTAGGGTATCTACTTTTAGCTGAAAATCTATGACTTTAGGCGCTAGCGTATCCGGCGATAAACTGTAAACACTATTTTGCTCTCCTGGCGTGCCTCCATTGGGTGAGGTTGAAGCTGACCAATTCAAGAAAGTAGGGCAAGTTGGTTCAGGATTAATCAACTCTAAACTGTACCCTCCGTCATCCCTTAGGTTGTCAGCGTACCAGTCAGAGGAATAATTAACTTCATCAATGGTTATTGCCGTAATGGTTTTTAGCCTTAGACTATCCCCTAGGTTGCCCAAGCTTGGAAATTGGGAAATGCCTACTACTTGGCCGGAGGAAAACTGGTTCGCACTATGCGCCTTAACCAACGCGACATATTCTCCGGGCAATATTTGTCGCTCTGGAAGTCTAACCGTCAATGCTGGGTCCGATAGCTGTAAGACGCTTAAATTAAATGTCTTGTCCGATAGATTATAGAGCTCCACGTATTCAACTTCTGGTAAACCGACAGATGGCGATGGATCAGCAAAGATTTCAGAAATTAAGATATCGCCTCTTTCTGGCAATGTTGGTAAGTTATAATTGAAGGTAAGCGTATCGTCTAAAAGGAAGTTCCCAGCCTCATCCGCTACATTTTTTACCCTTATGGAATACTCGCTTCCCTCATTTAAGTTAAAAGCGAAAGTCATATTGATTGTGGAATCATTGACCAACTCAACACCAACTGGTTTACCAACGGTAAGGAGTGAATAGCTTGGAAGACTTAAGGCAGATACGACATCAATTTTTTCGGAAAATCCCAGCGTAATGACATTGAAAAAATCTGCCTCAGCTAAGGCAATTGCAGGTGGTTTGGTATCATTGATCACAGGAATGGTCCGTGCTGGAATCAACCGACCATAAAGATCTTGGAAAGAGGAGGTCTTGAAGGGCAAAGCTTCATTTTCTTCAATATCCTTATCGAAGTACAAGACAATTGCTTCATTCTCTTCTCCTCCCAAAGTTGCCAAAGAAGGCGTTTCACCATCCATTGCAAAACTAAACTTTGAAATCGAACTGAAGTTCGTTGATGTATTCAATTGCAATGTTTTGTTATCCAAAAAGAGGATCTGATTAACATACGAGTCAAATACAGCTTGAACCTCAACAACCTGTAAGTCCAAGCCTGCAACTGACTTTAATAAGGAAAGGTCTATTTTAATCGAGTCTCCATTGAAAAATGATGTCTCTGAAATGAGGATTGCCGAATCTGGTTTTGGACTGCTCACAGCTTCAATAATGAATCCACCAACTGCATAACTAGTCAAATCATCTAATCCTATCATGTTTTGACTAAAAGATAAGGAGATGGAAGAATCTGACAAGAAAGTGGACATTCTCACAGCAGGATTGATCGTATTAACTCCAATGGAATAGCTAGTTCCAATATTTTCCACCTGGTCAGTCAGTGAGTCAATCTCTAAATTAAGCTCCTCTTCCTGTGGTAAAATACCAAAAGATAAAATATAGTTCAATGAGTCGGGCCCTTGTGTGACGACTTTTGTCGGGTTTGTTCCATCGAGACTGTAGTTGGTGAGTACACTCGCCAAAGAATAATTCAACTTTTCGTTAAAAGAAATTTGCATTGAATTACTTGAAAACGGTAAAGCTTCCAATACCCTCGGTGGTAATGGGTCGTAAACAAAAGTGCGATTTCTTGTTGATGTAAAAACATTCCCAAAAAGGTCAGCAACATTTTTCAAAGACAATTTCAAAGGTACTTCCGTATTAAATTTAACATCAAATTCGAGCTGGATTTGATGCTTCCTAGGAAAGGATATACCTGTAGGAAAAAAAGCATCATTTAATACGAAATTGATGGCGGACGAAGCGACCAGCGTATCTATGGCCTCATCAAAATTGACTATTAACGTAGTATCATCAATGGCTTCCACCGATGCTATTGAAGGTGCCCTCGTATCATAGATGAATGTCTTTGCCAGGGTGATCATCGAGAACCCGATTCGGTCATTGACATTTTCCACGTAGAGGGTTAATTCATCGTTTTCCTTAAAATCACTCGAAAATGCTAATATCACTTTGGAAGAATCCAACTGATTGAATAAAGCCTCCGTTGGCTTTTGCGTGCCTTCTAATGTATAATTATTATTATTGAGTGCAGAGCTTACTGCAACGTCTTCGGAAAAATCAACTTCAATTATTCGCGATGCGATAACTAGAATAGTATCGAGCTGATCAGCGATAGCAAACGACTCTGCTATTGAAAATTCATTCCCGAGTGTATCTTCAATATTTATGAGTTGTAAAGAATAATCACCGAGATCAAAATCTGATTCAAATGTCAAATGCACCCTGTGATGTGCTGAATCCTGACGAATAGCTGACTTTGGTTCAATGAAGTTGTCAACAAGAAAATTAGCCTCTCGCTCAGCTGTTGATTCTTTTATAGGCTCATCGAATATCAAAGCGATCACATTAAAATCAATAGGTCTAATGATCGATAATACTGGAGGCTTTTTATCAAAATAAAAATCTATACGAGTTGGGTCAATGATGTTGCCACTACAATCCGCAACATTCTCGATTTGTATCGTATAGAATTGCTCTGAAATCAACTGATCCTTAAGCGTTAAATAAACCTCGGTGTAACTCACATAACTTACCGACTTAGGGTGTTCATTGCCAATTCGAAAATCCAAATTTGAAATAGAAGATTCCTCCATTGGCTCATTGAATTTCACATAAACACTGTCAAAGCCAATAACCGTTAGTTCTTCAAGCAAAGGAACTGACTGATCAGCTGCTAAGAAAAAAACACTATTCAAAACGCCGGGTGTTCCTCCCGATTCATTTGTCGTAGCAGTCCAATTATTGTCTTCACTGCAGCGCAATTCCGGATTGATTTGCTCAAGGGAATAACCTCCGTCGGCCTTAAAATCATCGTCAAACCAATCATCATCATAATAAATACTATCCACGAGGCTTTTAAATTGATCCCTTAGAATTACAGAATCTCTAGGTGTACTTAGCGCATCAAAATTATTGATAACAATAATATTGGTACTGGAAGAAAATGACCCTTCGCTGCTATTATCTACGATCAGTACATACTCATTTGATTCAAGCGTATAGGCCGGAAGTTCTTTGTTATTCAGCAAGAAGCCTTCAAGCCTGATCGCATGGCTGCTTGGATTATAAATCTCCACATATTCTCCAGAATAAGCTGTGGGTTGATTTCCTGTGGGCACAGTGAAATCTGCCATTACTTCATTCAACACTATTTCACGAAAGTTGGTAGATACATTAAAATTAAAGTCTGTACTCAGTTTGTCAGCGATGGCATTTTCAGCATCATTGCGAATGTTGTTTACTTTCAAATTGTAGTGGCTATTTCTTAGCCCATTAATAGTCAAAATCACCTTCTTGGTATCCTCCAAGTTGCGCGACGCATTGCTAATTTGATCAATTCCAGTGATGGTATAATTGTCCCTATTTTCTGCTGA
>JBLIIJ010000070.1:0-20668 GCA_047635055.1 Cyclobacteriaceae bacterium
GCTCCTAAAACAAGTGCCGTTATTCGCATTCTTTTAACTCCCCTTTTTTGAAGAAGTTCCTTATTTCTCTGCTCGGTGATATAGGCTTTTTCAGAAGTTTCTAAAAAGACCAATGTCCTTTCAAATGCAGGATTATATCTTTGACCCCAAATTAATGTTGGTCTATTTTCTTCTTTCCAGTTTAATGCCAACTGTAAATCTGGCATTTTCCAAAGGGAAGCCTTACCTTCTTGAAATCTTTCTGCCGCTTCCGAAAGTTTGATATACATTTCTGCTGCCTTAGATTCTTCATCCAACCAGCGCTTCAATCTATCCCAAATCCTCATCAAACTCTCATGAGAAATATCAACGACCGATTCGGACGCTAACCTTACACCGTGTGGTGGCATAAGCAATGATCTCCCCGGCTCTCGAAACTTATCTACGACACGTATAACTTCATCTTCCGCCACACCTGCGATGGCAGAAATGGTTCCTAGCTTCGTCGGACGTCTAATTCCTTGATTCTCACTTCCCCTTTCGGTGAGTGATTTAAACATCACTTCCGCTATTTGCTTTTCTCTTTTCGACAGTGAATCATAGGCCTCATTTGCATGTTGCGAAAGTGCTTCCCTTAAAGTACCTATAGAGTTATAATGTCTTAAATCGACTGGCTCACCTATTTTTCTATTCTCCACCCAAAAAGCCCATGTTCTCATGAGCGCATGTTGCAAAATTGGAAGCTGATCCGGATTATCCCCAACATCATTTAAAAGTTGTTGTGTTAATCGCGGGGCGATTTTACCACCTCCTACTGCAACAGGACCTTCAATGGCTGTTCTTTTTTGATCTCGTGTCATTTGAGGAATCAAATAATGAGAATCGTTGATCATTTGAGTGAGGTCTGGGAATTTTGCGCATTCCCCAATAAAGTCAGATCGCATCGTGATAGTCACATATATTGGCTCATCAAATTGATGGACAGCTTCTAGTAACAGATTTACAAAAGCGGAAGACTCATCCATATCAGAGGTGGCAGCTTCTAGTTTTCTAAATCTAAAAAGCTCCTCAAACTGATCAATGACAATTAGAAGATTTTGCCCATCATCTGTTTTTAGTTGTCTAATAACTTCAACAAGACCCAATGAACTACTTCTGAGCACAGTACCAATAATGGTCTTTTTGATCAGCTTGTCTTCATCTGACAGATTATTATAGTCTTTATTTTTTATAAGTAAAGCTTCGGCCAAATTATCAATTGGTCCTCCACCTGGCCTGGCAACAACTACCCGCCAATTTGATCCAGCCTCGGACATAAAGCCACCATTCAAACTGGGAACAAGGCCACAATACATGAACGACGACTTACCACTTCCTGAAGCTCCTAGTATTCCAATGAACTTATTTTCTTGAAGTTTGACTAATACCTCATCACTTTGACCTTCCCGACCAAAAAACAGATGTCCCTCTTCAACACCAAAAGGTCTTAAACCCGGGAATGGGTTAATCAATTCAGAGATATCGATGATATCTTGATCTTGTTGGAGATTAATGTCTTTTTCGCTCATTAGTTGTCCAGTTTATTGATGAATGGCGCTAGGTGCTCCGGTTTGAATGCCCCATTTTCACCAAGAATCATTGCCTTATTATTTTCAAAATGTTGCTTATCAATCTCTTTTGCACTTTCAAAGTAGACCGCTTTCGCTAAAAACTTCTTTTGCCTTCCAAACCCGGGGGCTTTTAATAAATCTTGGAGTTTTGTTTTAATCCAAGCCTCTGTACTTTGTCCAAAATAGATCAGGGAAGCATCACACCTTCGTAAATTTTCTTGATGTATATACCGAATATCCACTAAATCTCCTTCGAAACTTGGAAGGACAACTTTCAACCCCTTTTCCTCTAAGTATTTTTTAATTGGCTCAGCGCTTGATTGGTCAGACTTATCATTAATGAGGTAAACTATTTTAGCATCCCCATCATCTTTTTGATCAAACCCTGCTATATCGCGATGTGTCTTGAACCTCCCACCTGTCACAAGCTCTTCTCTTATAATAGATTTGAGCTCTGGAATAGAAATTTGCAATACTTCTGCCTCTTCTAAGGTAGCAGCATCACTTTTTAAATCTTCAATAAATATTTTTTGCCTTTCTGTTACATTTTTCAAATCTGGCGAAACCCAAATCAATCTGGAAAAAGGCTTAACCTCTCTTGCAGTCTCATTAAATTCGAGTATCTCGTAGGCATGGTTAGCAGCCATTCTGTTTTGTATGTCAACAACAGAAATTTCTGATCCTTTGGGTTTATAACCATAATCCTCGCCCACCATATGAATTGACAGACAGCAGTGATGAAGATCTTCCCTTACCATTTCTTCAAGAGCCTTCACTTCCTTAGGAAGAGATCTTTGCGGCAATACTCTATACCCGTGCCTAATAAGTTCTCGTTTTATGACGTCTCGCTGGATAACCATATCAACACCAGAACTAGCTAAATAAACCGTCTTATCCCTAGAAAATTCCGCTTTGGATGATCCTTGATCTTTAGTTTTTGTAGTTACGATTTGGTTGATATCGTACGCCATATCTACCAATTTCATCCAGAATCCACGCTCAGCTTCTGTCCCGAAGAATCTTTTAAATTCGTGCGCCTCTCCTGTCAAAGCATCAATAAGATAAAAATCATAGGAAATATCATTCGTCAGTTCTGAAAGATGCAAATCAGCGTCGAATGGGGCCTTGTTAACTTTGAAAATTCTTGAATGATTTCCCACACTCAATTCGTTATTGGCTTTGAGTGTCTTGGTGAAATCATTTATCATACCCATTGCTTCCTTGTCTACGATTAGATTAGGAGAAGTTACGAGTATCAGCACACCTACTCTTTCCGTATTGTAAGATTTCCAATCATCAATATTGACCATGTTAATGGTTGGATTATCTTTGGAAATCTGAGATAAAAGGGTTGATAAGAATTTATAAAAGTTAGACACCCAACCTTTCAATCCACCTTCTATTGGTTGATTATCATCTTCAGCATAACAAAGTACGATATCTTTTCTAAGACTCATTATTAATTAATTAGGCTATAAAGTTGCTTTAAAAAGCATTTGAATTTGCTCAACATCATACATCTAGTAAAATATCAGAAATCTCTATCTCTGTTGTTTCAAAAATTCCATTATGTATATCTACAAAAACTTCCATTATTTCCTTGTGTCTGGATAGTAAATCTAAAAGATTTGCCTTCTTTAAAACAAGCAAAGTACACTGCGCTCTTGAAAGTGCAGTAAAACCAAATTTCTCAGAAGCAAGCAAACATTCATAACCAAACATGTCATTTGGCTCCAATTCACTTGACTTAGCACCATCCAAGTAGATATCTACGTTACCATTTAGAATAAAATAAATAGGACTATCTCCAGCCCCAGATTCTTCAATGAGAACAGATCCAGCCGGCACCCTTATTTCTTCTAAAGCCTCTCCAATATAAGTAATCAATTCTCCAGGTATTCTTTCGATTCCTTTTACTTGCTTTAAAAACAGGACTCGTTCAATCAAAAGTTTTTTCTGATGATAGTCTTCATCCTTATCCCTATAAATAGGGGGAACAATGGCCTTATCGAGTTCTTTTTTCACAGATGGCTTTAATCTAATGGAATGCCTTTGGTAAGCATTTATGTCTAGCTTGTAGATCGCCCATGCAGCAGTCTGTAAAAGCAAAGGATCAGGATTAAACAAGTTGGCTATCAAATCGTCTGACACAGTCGATCCCTCTAACGATGCAACCCTGTAAATCGAAAGCGCTTTTGTATATCTATTTATCCTATTGTAATCTCTATTTATAACTTGAAGTAAAAGATCATTATAAGACTCAAAATTTTCTGGCGGATAATTATTATTCAATCGTGCTAACCTTTCTTCTGCCTTTAAATCATCCATGATTGGAATAACCTTCGGCTTCATTTCATCTTCAACAAAAATATCTAGCATTTCAACTGCGAAAGTGATACTGTTCGAAGTGCCATTTTGTATATTATCTTTTACTAAAAGAACATTTTGAGGATCGTAAATCATACTTAGCAGCATGAAAATATTCTCATAATTCTGATTGTCCTCTTCCTTAAACGCCTCTTTTATGAGTTTGTCTATCTCGTTTCCTTCTTCCGGAATATCTTGAACTGCTTTGAGATTCCAAGCGATATCTCCAATCTCAGATTCAATTATGATCTTTATGCGCGCCGACTGGAAATCTCTAGCCTCAAGTCCAATGTAAGAAAAGGAAAGTAGTATTTGAGAAACAATGGCCTTATCTGGGAAATCAATTTTCTTCCACAATAAGTCAGTCGCGGTTCGTCCTCCAATTCGTCCCATCAGCTGCACAATACGCACCATCGTTTGTTTAAACTGTCCGGTTTTATAGAAGGATGTATCTAAAATGTGAAATGCATTCTCTCCAACATTGCCAAGCGCTGACATGGATATATTGGCATATATTGGATTATGCATATTTTCAACCAAAATAGACAATAACTCTGGCCTTTTTAATTTACCACTAGTCATCATTGCCGCAGATCTTACCTCAGGGTTAATATCTCTTAAAAGCTCAAGAACATAAGGCAAATACCTATCCTCGGTAACTTTGGTCAATAACCTCGCCCCTTTGATTCTGTTATGAGCGTCAGTAGAACGTATCAGTTCTCGAATATTGAAATCATTTAGTACAAAGTTATCAGCTTCCTGTAGTACAGCTATGCATTTTTTTGCTGCCTCAATAGCTCCTTCATCGCCTTCCGTTTTCGCCTCTTTTTGAATAATCTCCAGCGCTTGAAATGATAAATATTCTCTCAGTTTATTGTAGGCATATATTCTCACAACAGGCCTTTTATAACCTAATAGATCTAAAAGAACATACTCAAATTGAATAGGGTCAATATTTTCTAAAAGTCTTAATCCATTAATCACCTCAGTGGTATCTCTCGATTTAGTTTCCCTTTTAAGTATGTTAAGCGTATTTTCCTCATTTCTCTTACCATCACCTTTCAATTCCTTTTTCTGCCGTTCTAAAGTATCTTTTAGATACGCCTTGTATTGAAATAAGAGTTTGCCCACCAGCCAAACAATCATACCTGCAAGACCTAAAATGAAATAAGAAAAATGGATTAACTTAAAAAATGCGAGTAACCCTAGTCCAATTTGCAACGCTCCTGCTAACAAAGTAGCAAACTCGCTTGCAACGCCTTCGATTCTAGTCTGAATATCGAAACGAATTTTAATATCAATAGGAAGGAAAAATAATTTGAATGCTGGACTTTCTAAAGCGTCTTTTAGAGATGCAGTAAAAGCTTTTGCTGTTGCCGTAAACATGAAGAAAAGAATAAATTCTTCTGATTTGACCTCAAAGCCAAAAATATGACCTGATATAATTCCTCCTATGGTAAATAATATAAGAATAATCGGCATGGTCATCAGCGCAACTTTCAACCCAAATCGCCCGATAATAATATCATTTAAAAACGACTGTATTACAAAGCTCATCAACATAACCGTTCCGCTAAAGAAGGACAAGAAGTTTGTAAGCTCTTGCTCATCAGGATACATGATCTCCGTTGCAGAATAGAAAGTGAAATCAACAAAAACACTTGCTCCCATCGAGAACATCAGAAACAAAGTCATTAACCTCAAATAGGGATCTTTTATTAAGTCAAAAAAATTAATTTCTTTGACTGAATCCTCTTTTTTAACGTCTATTTTAGTCACTCTATCAACATTGAAAGACATGACGATCCAGATGGTGAAAATAAAAACACCGAAAGAAGAAACTGCCGAGACTAACAAAAGATCATATGTCTCATTTATAAAGGGCAATTGAGTAATAAATGGAATAGAGAAAAAGGCGATAATCGTAGATGTCAATGCGCCAGTATCAATCCCACCTATAATCCTCTTAGAAGCCCTTAAATCAAACATTCTACCAAACAGTCCCCAAAAACCTAATAGTGTTATGGCGGTAATTGGACCTATCATAACAAACATCAAAAATGGCAACAGCTTAAATTCATCGTCAGGCTGGCTTTCATAACCCGTGAGGGTAAAAGCCGCTCTCATCACTCCCATAAAGAGGAAGATTAAAAACATATTTGTTGTGATCAGAGTAGAGTAGTTGATCCTTTTTTGAAGCCATACGAAGATGACTGTCGAAATGATCCCTAACCCCCCAGCCGTAAAAAAAGCTTTGTCAAGATAGTTATCTCCTAACTCATTCAAAAAAAGTGACTCGGAACCAATTTGGTAAGTAGAAATAAAGACCCCCATAAAGAAGCCCATTCCTAACAAGAGCAGCATTGGCTTCTCTTCCCCAGGTTCTCCGCCCAGAAAGGCAAGAAATGATTTAATCACGGCGAATTTATATTTAGGATTTAAAAATAGTGATATCCTTGCTAGGTTTCATAAAAATATAACCTTTTTAATAAAACGATTTCAAAATATTCTTCGGAAAACATAATTTCTTCTCAAAAAATGCGTTCAGAAGCAGCATCAAATGTATTTCTATGTGCGTCGAGAATATGGTTGATACTTTTCGAATATCCTCCACCCATGCATGTGACAACTGGTGTGCTTTTTGATTTACAAAAATCGAAAACCATGCGATCTCTTTCTTTGCACGCAACAATGGACAAATCCAGACGCCCTAATTTATCCGTTTTTAAAACATCAACCCCTGCTTGGTAAAAGACGAAATCAAATAGGTGATCCCTTGATAATGTTGATAAAAGATCGCTGAGTTTTGTTAAATATAATTTATCACCAGAATGATCTTCTAATGGCACATCATAATGTGAGAATTCTTTTCTTAAAGGATAGTTATTCTTACCATGAACACTTACTGTAATGATATTCAAGGAGTTAGAAAATATTTCAGCTGTGCCATTACCCTGATGTACATCAAGGTCAAGAATTAAAATTTTGCTCGCCAAACCATAATCAATCAAATATTGTGCGGCTATGGCTTGATCATTGAGTAAGCAAAACCCTTCTCCTCGATCAGTAAAAGCATGGTGCGTACCCCCAGCTATGTTGAACGCACAGCCATATTTCAATGCATACAATGCACATTGAATAGTTCCATTAGCAATTTCCATTTCACGCTGAATTAATTGTGCTGACTGAGGAAACCCAGTAGCTCTGGCCTCTCTATAGGATAGCTTTTGATTTATTAGTTTCTGAAAATAATCAGCGTTGTGCACTTTCAGAATTGGTTCAATTCCAAAGCTTGGTGGAGCGAAAAAATTGTCTTCATTCACTATTCCTTCAAAACACAATTGCTGTTTTAATAAATTGTACTTTTCCATGGGAAACCTATGGTTTTCCGGCAATGGGTGGGCGTAACGCGCAGACCAAGCGATCTTGATCATAATATACTACTCGCTCTTTTTTTGTTTCTTTTTAGCCTTAATTTCTGCACGTTTGCTTTCTGGCATATTACTCATTCCTTTGGTCGCTTCTTTGGAGTCATAATGAAATAAATAAGCAATAGATATACTCGCCATATTTATACGGTGCTCAAAATTCTCTGTGTACTCTTGATTGCTGAAATCATCTACAAAATCATCCACATCAGGGTTATTAAAACCTAAATTAGAATGCCCCCACATATACCTTCCTTCTATTAAGATTCTTGCATTGGATCGCAAATCCAAATAGACACCTGCCACAGCTGTTAAGGAATATTGTAATACATTGGGGCTATATGGAGTCCATCGCGTTTCTGTCCGTTTAGATTCTGTAAATGTCAAAGTATAATTTTTCTTATAGAAGCCATCTGTTTCATCCAAAACTCCCGTAGGTCCTTCACTGAATTCATCAATTTTCAAATCTCCTTTTCCCCCTATCCAAAAATTAAGCTCAGGTCCTCCACCTATAAAATAGTGAACAGGCTCTCTACCAAAACTTAACCTTAATAATAATGGAATTGTTAAATAATTATAAGTGCTGTTGGATTTGGCAAAAGTTGCTAAATCATTTTCAACCTTTTTAAATACTCTTTTATAAAGAAGTTCTGTTTGAATAGAATACATGGAAGTAGCCTCATACACCAGCACTCCTCCAAATTGATACCCAAAAGATGAGTTTACATCATACAAAACCGATTCGTATTGCGGATCGTCGAACTTAAAATTGGCATGATGGAATCCAACCTTTGGCCCAAACCAATATTGAGCATCTACGCCAAAACTCGTTATTATTAAAAGAAGTGTTATTAAATATTTCATTGATCTCAAATAGGAATAAGAATGTAATAATACAAAATAGATCGCTCAGGCAAACTGAATGAATACAAAATCTATTGATTGGTCTAATGAACAGGCTCGACCCTCTTTTAAGCCAGTAAGTCATTATATGTTTCTTAATTAAGCGAAGATTTATGAAATTACCACTTGATAGATGTTAATTCGGTCACTCAATATCATCTCGTGTATGAAATTATTAGTTAGTGTTTGCTTGCTCTTGAGCTCAATTGTGTCTTTGTATTCACAGCAATTGCCAAAAGTGTACAACCAATTTTTTATGAACCCTTACGTCTATAATCCTGCCTATGCGGGAGTTGAGGGACATACGGTTTTGTTTTTTATGTATAAAAACCAATGGGGAAATATTGACGGTGCGCCAACATCGATGCATGCGAATTTCCATGTGCCTTTGAAAGGAGGACTATCTTTGGGTGGCTTAGTTGAAAATCACAGTGAGTCACTATTCACAGAAAGTACTGGAAAAATGTCATTAGGATATTTAGTAACCTTGGATAGAGAACATTTTCTGCGTTTTGGCATGTCATTAGGAGGTGGAACACAATCCTTAAATCTGGATGAGTTTGATTCACCGAACGATCCAATATTTCAAAATTATTTAGGCAGCAATGCATTTCTTATCGGAGATGTCGGTGCAACTTATCATTTCGGTCATTTTAATTTTGGTATTTCATTACCTCAGCTTTTCAATCATGACCTCATAAGTGATCAAGCTTTTACTGCCCCACAATTCAAACCAACCGACAACATCCTTCTAAAAATGAATTTCAGAGGGCACCTTAATGATAATATCGCCATTGAACCACACTTAATCTATCGACACAATAAATACCTCCCAAATCAAATTGAAGCAGCAGTGATCCTCCATGTTTTGCATATTGTATGGGTAGGCGGTTCATACAGACAAGATGCTGGTGCTGTAGGGTTGCTGGGGATTAAGCTTAAAGAAAAAATAGGTATTGGGTATTCTTATGAGATGGGAAACACTAACATTTCTGGTCTTCTTGGTCCTTCTCACGAATTGCACATAGGTTATCATTTAGGCTCAAGAAAAGATCACGCAGAACACGTTTCGTCTTTTATAAAAAGTCATAGGAAATCTGCAGAAGAACGTGCTGCAGATGCGGAGCTCGAAAGACAAAGGAACCTTCAAGCGCTTCAAAATAATCGAGAAGCAGAGGAATCCGATGACGATGCGCTTACAATAACGGGAAAAAAGGAAAAGGAGCCAAACTTATGGAATTATGAGAAAGAGGATAATCTAGTCGAAAGGATTAATGAAAATGGAGAAAAAGAACTGGGCGTTAAATTTGACCGGATAAATGAAGAGGGCGAAACCGAAGTGGTATTCAGCTGGCTTCCTCCCCCACCTCCTGGCATTACAACAGAAACCTATGAAATCGCAAATCCCAACGAAGCGCCGCGAGAAAGAACTCGGCCAAACGGAGGAAAAGAAATTGGTGTTAAGTGGATAAGAACTTTAGATAACGGGCAAACGGAAACCCTAATAGTCTGGGATCCAATTATTTCTCAAACAGAGGCAGATAAAATAGACCATAACCCTACTGAAAAATTGTCTTTAGAAAATGCCAAAATAGTGATAAGCGCACCTGAGATTACGAATACCGAGCCTGAAGCTGTTAACGTTGATACGCTAACAGAAGAAGATTTACCTAATACTCTAACAGAAGAACAACCGGTGGCTAAGCAGCTTGATGATGAGACCCAAGAAGAGCCTACCTCTTCTGAAGAGCATTTGGAAGTGAAGCGAGGAAATCACTTATTAGAATTGCCAAAGGGAAATCATTTAATCGCTGGCGCTTTTAAATCATTTGATCATGCAGAAGATTACAGTGATGAATTATTTGAAAGAGGGTTTCATGATACACGTGTCGGATACATCACTGAGCGTGATTTCTATTACGTCGTGATTTACGAATCCGATAATATGGATTCTGTGAAACGTCAACGAAGCAGAATAAGCAACTTAACAGGATTATCTAAAGTTTGGATTTTAAAGGTCAATTAACCGATGAGATATTTATTAACGATTGCAGCAGTCTGTCTAGTCTTGGTATCCCAAGCGCAACAAAGACCTTTTATTAATTCATTGAGTAAAACTAATGGAACTGTCGGTGACGTCATTTCCATTGCTGGCTCAGGCTTTACGAGTACCTGTAAAGTGTATTTTGGTGAAGGAGAAGCAACATACACGTTCAATTCTTCCACACTCCTTACCGCAGTTGTTCCAAGTAATGCGACGTACGGGGTTGTGCGAATAATAGATACGAATTCAGGATTTTCGGGAACCTCGGTCAAAAAGTTCTTCTTAAGTTTTGGTGGTGGTGCTTTTTCCACCGACAACTTTGACAATCGACTCGACTTCACCACAAACAATCAGCTAAGCACTGATTTATGTTCGTGTGATTTCAATGGTGATGGTAAAAATGATATTGCTATTTCTAATGAAGACAATACACAGATAAATATTTTTACAAATACATCATCAGGAACGACGATCTCTTTTTCGAATGTCTCTATTAACAATGGCAATATCGCTACGACTGTGACAACTTGTGGTGATTTGGATGGTGATGGAAAAGCGGAACTCCTTTTTTCAGCCAGTCTCGCAACAGCCATTAGTCATTTATTTATCTACAAGAATACTTCCACAAACGATGTGATAAACATGACCCTAGTAGACCAGTTTCTATTGCCTGACTTGGCTGATGCGACAGGTAAAAATAATCCAAGGCGAATGAAAATTGGAGATATTGATGCGGATGGAATAAATGACATTGTTGTGAGCAGTCAATTTGAAGCAGCCATTTTTGTTTATCGAAACCTAACGCCAAAGGCGATCGATATCGAAACTTCCCCCTACAAGTTTTTCTTAGAAGGTATTTCTAACCTTGGTGCCTTGGATATCGGAGATTTGAATAATGATGGCTTATTAGATATTGTAACACTTCCATTTGAAGGATCACAACAAAGAATATATGCCCTACGAAACATAAGTTCTCCGGGTGAGGTGAAATTGCTTTTAGATGTTGTTTTTGCTAGTCAAGGCAATAGGCAAAATGTTATCATTGGTGACTTGAATAATGATGGTCTTCAAGATATCGCCTCTACCGATCGTGAACTTGGCAGAATATATATTCACCAAAATGCTACTGGAAATGACGGTCGAATAGTTTTGGACAATGAACAATTTTTTACGGCCGATGATGTTTGGGGTCTTAATATGGGTGACATTAATGGTGATGGAAATTTAGACATTGTCTCAGCAAGTACGAATAACGCATTGTTTTTCTTAATAAATAATGGCGGATCACCAGATATTTCCATGGCCAACGCAGAATCAATCACCACTGCTTCCAGAAATAGAAACATCGTTATCTCAGATTTGAATAACGATGGTAAGGTTGATTTGGCATTTACCCATCGAAGTATTTCAAATACCATTGGAGACTTATCAGTGTTGACCAACAGGCATTGTTTAGCTCCTCAGATAGGGCCTACCAATCTTACTTTTTGCCTGAACAGTCCTTTTACATTAGAAGCAACCAAAACACTTAATGCCAGCTATGATTGGCAAGTGATTAGCAACAATGGAACGGTAATTAACAATGGGGATAATGCTTCTATTACCGTCACATCTGGAACAAGTGTTACCATAAGCGTTACCATCTCTTCTAATGATGGTAAGTGTTCGGAAACCAGCAACATCGTGCTGGGGATGACCAATGGCAACCCTCCATCTGCACCCTCCATAAATAGTTCTAACGTCAGTAGCCCTTTGTGTGCTGGAAGTAACGCCACGCTATCTGGACCCGCAGCGGACAATTATTACTGGACTTTTCCTGATGGCTCAACTTCCGAAAATCAAGATGTTGAATTAACCAAGGTGACTGCCGCAAATAGTGGGGAATATGAATTGCGTACGCAATCAGGAACCAACTGCATATCCGATCCAGGCTTCTTCACTTTAGTCGTTAATGAACCACCAGTTATTGGGATTACAAATAATGGATTAGATAACTTCTGTATCGCGGGTGGAAGTACTGAGCTCCAAGTGCCCGCATATGCCGGATTTTCATATCAATGGAATAATGTTGATGGCCTTTTAACAGGCAAAACAAATAATACGGTGACTTTAAATGAATCAAGTGACTATTCGGCAAGCATAATATCGAATGAAAGCGGCTGTAGCTACACAAGTAAAACATACACGATAAAGGCAGTTCCATTACCTAATTCTATTATAGACGCAATTGATGAAGTGTGTGTTGATTTACCTCTTTCTGTTACCGCTAATTCCACTGGAGAATCATCATTCTCCCTAAACTATAGCTGGGAATTTGGAGATGGTTCTGGTGCTACATCACAAACTTTCAGTAAGTCCTGGAGTACTGCCGCGGATTATACTGTTAGCCTTACTACAGGATACAACGAGATAGATGCCTGCACGCAAACCATGACTCAAAAAATTACGGTTTCTGCCATACCAAATGTAGTGATTACCAGCGCAAGCAATACTTTGACAAAATGTCCAAGTGACAGTATTAGACTTGAGCTTCCTCAAGGATTCCAAAGCTACCAATGGAGTACCGGTGATACGCAATTCTTTACATATGCCAAAACCTCTGGAGTGGCAAACGAAGTGAATGTTGATGCAACTATGATTACGGATATTGGATGTACGGTAAATAGCTCACAAGTAGTGAGTAATTTCCCAAACTCTGGAATTGAGTTTACTTCAATAGAAGGTACTGTAGAAGGTGATTCTATTCAGCTCAATGAAACTCAATTATCTGTTGACGTAACAGCTATCGTAGATGGTGGCAGTGACTACCTCTGGTCCCCTGAAGAACTACTGAGCGTAACAGAAGGCGAGACCGTTCGGATATTTCCAAGTAGACAAGTCAATGACGTAATAGTCACAGCAACAGATGTAAATAACTGTCGAGAATCAGCAACCGTTAGAATTATCAATCAGGGAGTTATTCCAAGGAAGTCGTTTTCCCCTAATGGTGACGGCATGGGTTATGATTGCTGGGAAATATTAAACACCACCAATCTGCAAGACTGCAAGGTTTATATTTTTGATAGTAGAGGTAGGAATGTTTTCGTCGGAGATAGCCCATTCGTTGACAATTGTGTGTGGAATGGCAATGCTGAAGGTGGCTCTACCGAGGCTCCAGAAGGAATTTATTACTTCGCAATGAAGTGTGACAACAATGAATTTGACCAAACCGGCAGTATATTACTTGGCAGGTAAATTCTACAATTTATCATAATTCCTAGACGCTGTTATACTCATCTAAGAGATTCATCTTGGCTCAGTACAATTTTATATTACGATTATCCATTAAGAAATATTAATTTTACTTTGGATATTGGACAGTATAGTTTTGGTTTTCAGTGGGTTTTCTTAACTTTCCAAGTGATTACTTGAAGCCATGTATTAGTATTCAAGAAATACAGCTACCAGCTATAATACTTATGAGAAGCAACCAGATTAAAAACGTCATTACGCTTGTCTTTACTTTTTTAATAATCTCTCCTGCTTTTTCACAAACAGAGACGGAATGTTCTGACGGTATAGACAATGATAATGATGGCTTTGTAGACTGCTATGACAGAGATTGTGCGGGTGGACCAAGCTGTACTGATTTCTATTTTGGTAACAGTGTCGTCTGCCAAGATGAACCTACGGTTGATCCTTTATTTAAATTAAAAGTAGCTTGGACATCTGCTGATGAAACGGCCAATAGTCATGCTTCTCCAACCGTAGGTGATATAGATCAAGATGGTACTCCTGAAGTAGTCGTTTCGAATAGACAAGCAAGAACTGTAACAATTTTAGATGGTGTTACAGGAACAACCGAATTTCAGATAAACACTGCCTTTGAACCTGAAAACGGCTTGGTTTTGGCCAATTTGGAAGGTGATGATTGTGCGGAAATTATCGTCGTTGAAAATAAAGGAAATGATATCGCAGTATATGATTGTCAGGGCAATCTTATTTGGACTGCACAGTCGACAGGTGCTAATATTGGTTTGCCTAGTGTCGCAGATTTCAATCACGATGGTATCGCTGAACTTTATTATAAAAATGAAATAAGAGACGCATTGACCGGAACGATGTTGGTCTCAGGTAGTGGTAACTGGGACAAAGACTGGGTACACGGACCGATCGCTGTGGATATCGATGAGACTAATCCAGGCCTTGAGCTTATTACTGGTAATGAAATTTATGGAGTCGATTTAGTTGCTGGTACTTTGACCCTACTGCATGATATGGATGTAGATCTCGCCAGCTCGGGTTACGCTGGGACTTATCATCCGAAATATTATGCTTCATGGGATGACCAATGGACCGCTATCTCCGTAGCTGATGTCAACCTTGATGGTCATATGGATGTCGTCACTTCTGGTGCTTTAGGATCCGATTACACTGGCACAACATCAACTTTTTATTGGGATGTAACCAATAATTTCGTAGCTGTATATCAAGATGCTGGAAACAATTTCAATAAAGGAACGGGACGCGTCAATATAGCAGATGTCGATGGTGATGGTAATTTGAATATGAACTATGTTCAAAATCAAAAATTATATTCACTTCAATTAGATACAATTGCCGGTCAAGTAGAACTTCGGACACTTTGGACTAAAAATATTAAGGAAGGCTCTTCGGGATTTACTGGATGCACGCTATTTGACTTTGATGGTGACGGAGCTTACGAGACCGTTTATAGAAGCGAAAGCTCTCTGATTATTATTGATGGAAAAAACGGCGATACAAGACAAGAGTTTACCTGTATTTCAAGAACACAAGAGGAATACCCAGTTATTGCCGATGTAGATGGTGATGGTGCCAGTGAAATATGCGTTCCATGCTACACCAGTGATGCAACATCATTTAGTCCCTACTCGAATACTAAATTTTCGCATATCCGAATTTTTGAAGCTGATGGTGAAACTTGGCAGCCATCTCGTGAAGTATGGAATCAACATGGGTATTTCAGTGTCAATGTCAATGACGATCTGACTATTCCTATTGAACAACAAAATCATACCAAAGTATTTTCTTCTGGTGAATGCCCAGAACTCGAAAGTATAGATGGAAAGAACAGAGTCCTTAATGGATTCTTAAACCAATCTCCATATGTAGAAGCCAATGGTTGTCCATCATATGTATCTCCCGATATAGAATTTGTTGGAATAATTGAGACCACACCTTCCTCTTGTCCTGAGACTACATTTGAAATAAAGTTCGTTATTACGAATACAGGGGATACTGATTTATCAGGAACATTACCCGTTTCGTTTTACGATGGTTATGCCATTGAAGATAGTACGAATCTATACGATCCGTCTAGCTCCTACTTGAGTACTACAATGGCCACATTAAGTAATTTTGATGTTGGTGATACAGATACCATCACTTTGACTGTAGATGGTCAAGGTGGTGCTTACACATTGTTTACAGTGATTAATGATCTGGGACAAACCCCTCCTGTTGTATTAGGAGCTTCTACAATTCCAGAATGTGATGTTAATGACAACTATCAAGCAACGCAAGTAGGGTATACACCTTTTAGCCTATCAGCAAATTTCTTAAAGGATAATGAAAAGTGTCTTGCCTCAAAACCAGATAATGGCCAAGCAGAGGCCTATTTTGAAGGAACACTCGGCGGTACAAATGGCGCATTTTGGGCTGAAGACTTTGGAGACTTGAACATTAACGATAACTCAGACGATGGTGAAACGGCTTGGACTGCAAGAACCAATGGAAATCCTGACTTTTGGGGAGTGACCAACACTTCTGGGAGTTTGGCATACGGAATGTTTAACTCAGGTGGAAGAAATGAAAACACACCGATTACTTGGAAGTCCGAATGGATTGATATCTCAAATCACGACGATGTTTCTTTCACATTAGATATGCTCTCTGACGGGGCTTTGGAAGCGAGCGGTGTATGGCGAGATGTGATGCGTGTATATTATAAGATAGATGGAGGTAATAGAACTTTAGTATCGGAAGGCTTGGGTGATTTCGGATATCAACAGGCATCCGCTAATATTCCAGAAGGGTCCACCTTACAAATCATTATTAAAATGCACTCTACCTCTGCAAATGAAAAATTCTGGGCAGACAATGTAGTTGTTCGTGGAATAGGTGCTCCCGTTACTAAAAAATTTACTGATGCAGATGGCTTTGAATTTAATTGGTATTTCGATTCGGATACAGACTATTCAGATCCAGTAGCTTCTGGTAGTTTGGTCTCCTCTTTAGCTGGTGGAACTTATAACGTTTTAGGATATGCGCCACAGTCGTTTTGTTATTCGGATACCGTCTCAATTACCATCGATTCTGTAGGTGTTAATTTCAATGTAAAGGTAGATACTGTACAATCTTTGACAAGCTGCTCTACACCAAATGGAATCCTTAGAGCATTTGTATATACACAGATAGATGGAAGCGGAGATCCGCTAGATACGATTACTTCGGGATACCAATTTAAATGGTTTATTAGCTCTGAAGGAGTCACCCCAATAGGTACAGGAGATACCATAAGAAACTTAGAAGCGATAAGCTATTCTGTAGAAGTCACACATGACTTAAGTGGATGTACATCCAGCGGGTCAAACTCAGTGACCTCCAAACTTTCCTTGCCCGATTTTAATGCCATCTCTGTTGATATTACGAATATTGAAGATTGTAATGGGACTGGAGCACTATCTGCTTCTATGAATGGAACTACAACCGGCTTTGACTTTGAATGGTATAGAGGAGGTTCTTTAAAGCCAACCGAAGATTTCAACACAGCAGCCATATCGGGACTGGCAGAAGGAGAATATACGCTGAGAGTTATTGATCAATCTACCCTTTGTGTATCTGAAACAGTAACCGTCGAAATACAAGATGTTTCTACCAATCCGAATCCTGCCATCACTATTAATCAGCATAACACTTCTTGTGATGAAACTAATTATAATGGATCAGCGACGATAGACCCTGGGACAACATCAAGTGTTACTATAACGTGGTACCTCGGAACAACCACTGCAAATGGCAGTAAATTGCCAGGTGCATTGGCCGGGTCATCCGTTTCTTCTGATGACTTAACTGTAAGTGGGTTGCCTGATGGAGTATATACTGCCTCCGTTAAAAAAGGAGGATGTACTGTTAACGAAATAGTGGAGATTTTGGAAGACTCCTCCGCTCCATCATTCTCATTTGTCACTGCTGTTGATGCGGGTCAAGCGATAAATTTTAGCGATAAGTCATTCCTTGAAATTCCTCAAATAATTGCAGGGTGGGAAGAAATCACCATCTCTTATTGGGCGTTTTTATCTAATGAAAACTATCTGAATGATCATCTAATATTTTCATCGGGTGGAACAAGTGAAAATCAAGTGGTATTATGGACAGATAATACAGATGGTTTGGCATTTGTTGTAAAAACTGCTGGTGACGGTGGTAGAGGTAGAATAAACACAAACTACAAGCCTACTGGCTGGACGCAACTAACAGGCGTTTGGACGCTTGGTGATTTAAATGGTGATGGCATACCAGGGGATATGGCTATTTATGCCGATGGGGTGCTGCTAGGTACTGATAATTATACTGGAAATGGCAATGGCTTAATGAATGCCGGCACAGAAATGTTCATCGCTAGGGATGCCAATTTGGGTGCGAATAAGTTTGAAGGCCGGATCGACGAAGTAAGAATTTACAATAAAGCTTTCTCAACTGCAGAAGTTTCCAATGCAGTGTGCTCAAATGTTGATGGAACCGAAGATGGCTTGATCCTTTATTACGATTTTAATGGATTATCTGACACCAATGATGGTGCCATTATTCCAAATAAAGCTACTGGTGTAAATATTAATGGATCTGCCACTGGTGGTAATTCTGGGTCAGATTTTGATGGATTAGTTCAATTAGTAGGACAAGGTTCGATAGCTTACCTCACATCAAGTATCGATTGCCCATTAGGGTATGCAACTAATAATTCAACTTGTAACGCGGCTATCCCTAATGGTGAAATGGATATTACAGGGGGTATCACTCCGGCAAACGGGAACTATATTTACACCCTCTATTCAGGGTATTCGACAGACACACAAATCGCACAAATAACTTCTCCAGATGCTCCAATTTTTACAGGTTTAGCCTCTGGTTTCTATACTATTAAAGCCTTCGATCAGGACAATGGTTGTGATACAGGGCCTTTGAGTTTTGCCATTTCAAATATTGAAGATAATCCTACGATAGTTGCTACTGTTACAGCAGATCAAAGTTGCTCCACCACTGGTTTAGGAGAGATAAAAATTGTCTCTTATTCTAGCACTGAGCCCGCCTCTTACACTTACGAACTTTTCGATGGTGCCACTTTTGATGCAGGTAGTCTAATTAGTACGGAAACAGTTAATAATGGATCAGTTGGATTTACGTTTACTGGATTGACTGATGGTTCTTATCGAATAAGAGTGACGAATGACGATGAGTTTTGTAATTTCTATGAAGATGTAATAGTTACTGATAATTCTTCTTCCCCTATAGTACAATCCGCAGCTGTTTTTGTAAACTCTAGCTGCGTTACTCCTGGCGGGTCTATGAATGTCGTCATGACAGACGGAAATGAAAACTTTACCTTTCATTTTTACGACGGATCAGTAGTGAAAACGACTGCAGACCTTACTGTGACTGGAGTAGCCAATGTTGCTGTTGCCTATGGAGGTTTAGCTGCTGGACAATACACTGTGGTGGCTGAAAATAATACGACGGGTTGTTTGAGTGCCCCTACGACTAGAACAGTTATCGATCAATTAGTTTATCCAGATATTACCACTGTTCAAGAACAAGCGCAAACTTCTTGTTCTGCAAGCGCAGCTGACGGACAAGCAAGTGCATCAGTGACCGACGATAATGGTTCTGATCAAATAGAAACTGAAGGTTATAGTTTCGAATGGTTTGACGCTAGCAATAACTCGATAAGCACTAGCTCAACTACTTCAGCTAATCTAGTGACTGGTGATTATACAGTAAGAGTAACTAATACTGCAACTGGCTGTTTCGCAACAGAAAATATCACAATTGATAATACACCTGTTAAGCCAAGCATATCTACTACAGCTACTCTTGTTCCCAATATTGTTTGTGATGAATCTTCATTCAGTACTACTGGGGAAATTTCTGTTGCTGTTATTTTCAATGGTGTTACGGTTAATAACCCATCAGCTAATGGTTACACCTTCACTTGGTATGAAGGGAGTGGAACTTCTGGTCAAAACATTACTGCCTCAGGTGCAGCTAATGGTTCTAGCCCTACAGGCCAGGCAACTGAAGCCATATCAGGCTTAATTGGAGGGACTTACACGGTTTTAACAACTGGACCCAATGGTTGTCCGTCTGATCCTCAAGAATTTACTATCGGTAATAATCAGGTTCTACCAACAGTATCATTGAATAAAGACAGTGAAGTAACTTCTTGTAACGGAACAAGCAATGGTGCTGCAACTATTTCAGTGACGCCAGTTGGTTCTGAGGACTATACTTTTTCATGGTACTCTGGCTCAGGAACTTCCACTTCAATTAACCCTACCACTATTGATGGAACAAATAGTCAACAAGCGACTGGCTTAGGTGCTGGAACTTATACAGCATTAGCTAGAAATAACAATACCGGTTGTGAAAGCACCGCAACAGTGACGATAAATATAGTGGAGGCCGTTGTTAATATCGCAACAGCTTCATTTGCTTCAAAAACGGATGTAACAAATTGTACGCCTACAAATGGAGAAATATCTTTTTCTGAAATAGACGTTACTGCTGGTGGCACTACTACGAATTATACAAGCAACTTATCCGCTTCATTCAGGTTCTTGCTATACAATGCCGATGCGTCTGTTTTACTAGGCGTTTTTGATGGTGATACGACTGGTCTAGCCGCAACTACCTATAATGTTGAAGTTCAAGAAAGATCCAGTGGATGTACGAGCGCTAGTCGAGAGTTTGTAATTGGGGATGTATCTGTTCAGCCTACGTTAACTGCATCTGAATTAGCCAGTTCTAATATTTGTATAGGTGGAACTGCCCCTAATGGACAGGCAACTGTAACTATTGACAATGCGGCTAGTAGTACGGACTACTCTTTCACTTGGTATGCTGGCACTTCGGCTTCAGGTACAGTGCTTGCTACAGCACAAACACTCACAGGACAGCAAGCTGGACAATACACAGTCCTTGTTACTGATATTGGTGGCGCAAGTCTTAATTGTTCTAATACCGCTACCGCTACCATCACTGAAAGCCCTGCCACTATCGCCATCAATGCGAGTGCCAATGTGGGTGCTTCCGATTGTAAC
>JBLIIJ010000071.1:0-20508 GCA_047635055.1 Cyclobacteriaceae bacterium
ACAGATTGCTCGTGAGCTTACCTTTGTATTCCCCGTTGGCTATACAATGTCTAAGAAAATAATAAAGCTTACCTCCCTTGCCCATTACTCGAAATACGTTGCTGGACTTGTGCTCTCCAACCTTCACGCCGCGTTTATTGAGAAAAGTAATGAGCGATTTTGAAAAGCTCATCGTACCATTTAAGTCATCGGGATGAGTCAGCTCGATAAACTTATCTAGCGTATCTATTTCTGAGGATTTGTAACCAGCAATCTGTTGATACTTCGCTATAATAAACCTGTTGTTTGCTACTTCATAAGTCCATTGAACACCTAGCTCATTTGGACTCAAATAGTTTTCAGGTTGATCTGCCCGAAACAATCCATTTAAATTACTGATTGATTTCATCGCTTAAAATAACTTTAGTTGATAAAATAGATGGCCTTTAAACAAAACAAAAATAGCCCGAAAAACGAAAAAATATTTTTTGAGCAAGTCCCACTCCTCTTTTTAATGCTATTTCATCCGAAAATCGAACAGAATTCGGAAGCTCTCATACGGAAGCATTTTCACTCATTTCTCTAAAGAATAAGCAATTCTAAAACTGTTTATTCATCATCATTTTCACCTTCTGATGAGTTAATTTTAATACTCCTCAATCAGTATAATCCGAGTGCTTTCCTTAGCTCAAAGACTATATGGGCATTTTTTTTAGTAAATATATTCTACAAGGACACCCCCTGCTTCGTACTCAAATAGTCAAACTACCTCACGAAAGTTTCCATTTTATAAAATTCAAATTCATGGATCTTATAGACGACCCGTTTTTCATGTTCTAAGTTTTAAGTATGAAATTAGTGGGTAATTAAAAATACCTAAAACTGGGTATTTTTTTTAAAAAACCAATAAATTAACATGGCTGTCGCGTAAAAACATGAATATTTCAAGAACACATTTGGATAAAGTAATAATCATACTTGGAGGAGGGCCAGGCTTATCGCCAGATTACCTGAGTCCATTTCATCAACACCTATCACTGACTGATTATGGTATCGTGACTTATGCACCATTGCTTAGTTTGACCGAGCGATCAAAAATAGGACTTAGTAACGGTGTAGACGAGCTTATAGAAATAGTAGAATCCTTTGATCAAAAAGAAGTGACTCTCTTAGGGCATTCATTTGGGGGAATGATCGTTTTAGAATATCTCATGACACACAAAGTGCATGCCTCCATCAAAAAGATAATTTTAAACAACCCCGTTGCAGATATTAAAAAGTACAATAGCAACTTAAGGGTATTGATGAATAACCTGCCAGAGAAATCAAAATCACGTTTGTTTGAGTTGGAAGCAGAGAGACACTTCGGCGAAGAGTTTTGGGGAATATTTATGACAGATTTCTCAGCTCGGCATGCTTGCATTGTTAGCCCCGTACCTGAAGATCTCCAAGAAAGCCTGAGTAAAGTTGATATCTCGCTTTACCAGTACTTTTTTGGTGAAAATCCATTCGACATTGGTGGGAGACTAGCAGATTGGAAGTTTACCAAACCAAAAGAAGCTTTCGACAAGCCCATCCTCCTAGTAGGAGGAAATAGTGATACTGTTTTTGAAGAAGATATTCATCACCTTCAAAAGAAGCTAAAGAACGCATCAACCTTTATGACGCCACAATCGGCTCACTATCCTTTTTGGGAAAACCCTGAGGCCTATTTCCCTCAGATAAAAGCGTTTTTAGATGCGGATTAGATAAGTGGTATCAGTAGCAAGTAAATACCGCCATTCAGTCATTAGGTTTTTTACAATACTGCGTTACCAAAGTAGCAAAATACCATCTCCACATCTGTTTTTTCTGATTCCGACGAAATACCATCAAGCAACATCCCGAATCACATTCATTTTCTGGGGAGTAGATTGGTTATGCGAAGAGTTTTTGTAGTCTGAACAGGAAGAATTGCACATCGCTTACCCCTCTTAAATTGGCTCTAATGCCTTTTTTTTAGCATTAAAAGATATGGGCGGTTAGTCAAGGCATTTGCGTTATTATTTGCGTTGAACTAGCCTCAAGGCTTTGATGAAAAGATTAGAACGCCAATGTTATTCAATAATTTTTTTTAATTTGAACATCGCTAGCCCAAGTAGATTAAGCCACGTTTAACAATGATTAAATAGAGAGATATTTCTACTTATAGAACTGAGTAACCCTAAGTAAAAAAACCCTGCCTACATGTTTTGCTATCCAAAAACTTCCCCACTAATTCTTCTTAAAATTTGATTGAATTCATCAGGCCTTTCCAATGAAGGGTAGTGACCGCATTCAGGAATATCGATAATCTCAGCATCGCCAGCCACTGATCTGATATAATCAATGTTTGGTGTCGGGTCTTGAAGTGGATTAAGGAAATATTTTTTAGCCTTCAAATTGTCTAAAATCGACACCTCATCGGATAATGGATCTCGCGCCATTTCCTCTGCTGCAACGGTTCGAATATTTGGGTCTGTTCGATAAAAATCTTTAATGACGCTAGGAACGACTTGCTGATTGACCATGGCCGCAGAAAACATGGCTTGTGCCATTTCTGTAGGCACATCAGCGGATAACATGTACTGAATGTATTCGAAGGGATTGAACGCTTCCTCCACATTTATAGGTTTACGAACAGGAGGAGCTCCAAAAATCACTATGCCCTTTAGCTTGGGAATGGATGGTGCAACTTCCATTGCCAAATTCCCACCCATGGAATTGCCAACGAGTAAAATATCATCATCTATATTTTTTATAATATCCAATACGACCTTTATATAATGCTTGAAGGTGTAATGATCCAAATTTTCCGATCGGTAGGAATCACCATGACCAGGAAGATCAAATCTTATCCTGCCATGATCAAAATTGGTTTGTTCAAAAAAATGATCAAAGATTTTCAAAGAAGAAGAATTGCCATGTATAAATACCAGCATACCTTTTTTTCTTCCTAAAATATGATTTTGATTAATGATTAATGGCTGTGAATTCATGAAAATAATGTTATTTTTATTAAAAATGCCTAATCGGTACTATATATCGGTACAAAATGGGAAAGCACACCACAGAAAAAGAACAAATTTCATTCGATAAGTTTCAAATTTATCGATTAGCCAAATTGGCAAGGAACAACATGGATTTGCTCTTGGATGTTGCTCCACACCTACCCTTTTATATCACACTCAATAAGAGAAAAAACTTCGACACAACCTATGTAAGTACTGTTCTTCAAGACTTTATGGAGATTGATGAAGATGAAATAATCAAATTTGGTTTTGAAAAAATTAAGCAAATTTCTGACAGAACAGTCCTAGAAAGAGCCATAAAAATCATTGATCAGTACAATATGAATGGAACATCATTCGATATGTGTAGCTATCTTCAGCGCATCAAATTTAATAGAGAATTCAGTTGGGTTTCTACCTATAAAACCATTTTTGACGATAATCTTTTTTTCAATGTTGGTTACCCAATTGAGCGAATTGGAAAGCCAGGTCAAGTCTTGAGTAATATCTTGGATGATGTTTTTGTGATCCGTCAAGGTTGGGAAATTTTTGAATCATTGAGCTTAAGAGAAAAAGAAATACTGCAATTTATAGCCAAAGGATTCTCCTCTCGTGAGGTCTCTGAATTCCTTTTTTTATCGGAACACACCATTAAAACGCATCGTAAGAATATTTCCAACAAGTTGGGGGCAAATAATGTAACAGACTGGGTACGCTTTGCTCAGGCTCTTGAGATGATATGAGTTGAACAAAATGACAAACCGAAAAAGAGCGACTTGATTTTGACAAACATCATTTGACAAACATCAATTCTTCCTTTTGGCGAAGCTATTTCAAATTGATAGTCATTTTATTGATGAAGTACCAGACCATCTTCCCTATTACACTACTGTAAGCCAAAGGGATTCACGAAGTATGATTAACATGAATAAGTCAGCAGAGAATCCACTTGACTTAGAGGTCTCTGATGTTGTTAAATCCTGTTACGGAAGAATTGTGAAAATATCAGGCACTTAGGTATTTAAATCACATTTTACGTCTAGGTATTTCCTACAGATCAAATGGACAGGTAAGCGCTGCGCCATGGTCTAACCGAATAATATGACCAATAGATGAATGACAGCTACCGTAAAAAGAAGCTAAATTACCTCCATTTAGGTAGTGTTTAGATTTCATTTAATTAGTTCTTTACGAAATATAATACGAAGCATTCACCTTCAACTTTTTTTACTTATACCTCCTAACAACATTTGCTAATAAACACACTAAAAGGTTGTTAGTAAAAAGTAGGGATAGCAAAGCTGAAAAAAGTGTCAATTCCTTATTCCGATATTAAAGTTAATGAGAGTTCAGAATAATTATTAGCTCTCCATAATACGCCAATAAAACAATCCATGAGTAAATAAAAGCACAAAAAATTGCTTTTAAAGCATTAAAAGAGCTCCAAATAAAGGTGACCTAATTTCACTAAACACATCCTATACGTTTAGTGCTAAAACAGTATACTAAGTATGAATAATACCTGTAACTAGGTATTTCATTTTTGTCTGATATTACCTATATTCCAACACTATAAGGGTGTTTATATTTGACTACTGTCTTGGATTTATTTGACAGAAAACTTATTGGATAAGCACTAACTAAGTACAACAATGACTGCCAAAGACACGTTAGAGACGGAGCTTGGAGCATGGCTATCAAAAATAGATCCGCAAAAGGCGTAATATTTCACTAAGACAGAGGCGTAGTATACGCCAGCCCTGAATTTAAAGAAGAAATCAGTCAGCATGGAGTTATTCAAAGTTATGAGTAGAAAAGGAAACTGTTGGGATAATGCCGTGGCTGAAAATTTCTTCAAAATATTGAAGTCAGAAATGACTAATCACATCAAGTATCAAAGTATTCCATATGCTAAAACTGAGGTATTTGAGTTTGTTTAAATTTAGTATAATAGGACAAGAATACATTCTTACCTAGGATACAAAACACCTGAACAATATGGGAAAATATATTATTTAAAACGCGCTTAACTTATTGTCCAATTTTTTTTTAGTATTCCACGTTTTGTGTAAAACTATTTCAGGACAAGTCAGAAAACCTTATTCATTTGACAAATAGTGATATTATCATTTGATCATATGCATCAATGTAATCTGATCAACACAAATTTTAATCCATACACCAGTAAATGCCATCAAATAAACAACATGACAAAATGAAAAAATTACTAATATTTATTTTACTACTTACCTCTATTAGATTGTACGCACAGACGAGCATCGGAGGTACTATAACCACAAATACAACTTACACTGCTGCAAATAGTCCTTACACAGTGACGAGTACGCTTACGATAAATGCAGGCGTAACACTCAGCATAGAATCTGGAGCTATATTAAATTTTAATGACAACCTCAAGCTGGACGTCAATGGGACACTTATCGCGGATGGGGTCACTTTCACTTCAAGCAATGCCTCACCCACGGCAGGTATTTGGGGAGGGATAGAACTTGATGGAAACACAACCAATACCCTAATTAATTGTCAGATACTCTATGCCAATTATGGGGTGAGAGCTACTTATTGTTCTTTTGATATCTCTGGTACGAGTATTACTAACTCACGCTATGAGGCCATATATATTGCTAATAATACTGCGCTTGATTTTAGAACTGATGTCACTGCAGATAACTTAACAATATCAGGAACTTCGGCAGGCTACAATGGAATATATGCTGACCGAACTAACCTTGCGCTTTCCAATTCAAGTATTTCCAATGTTGGTAATTATGGGGTTTACTTTAAAGAATCGCTTACTACTAATGAAGCTGCTAGTACTTCTTCATCCATCTCTAATACAACTATCACCAACGCCACACAAGCTGGAATAGGAGTTAATAGTGGGGTAGTTTCTATTAATAATGTAGGTATCTCCTCTTGTAATTACCCAATACAATTTGATGGAGATGCCGATGTGTCTTATTCTGGAACTAACAGCTTTGCTAATAACTCTTTCAATGTGATTCTTCTTAGTCAAGCGTCAATCACTAAGAATTTGACTTTAAGAAATTCTGGCTATTTGTATTATTTCAACGGCAATAAAACAGTTGAAAATGGAGCTGAATTGACAATTACGTCAGGAAATATTATCAAAATGTCCATAAATGCGACGTTATCTATCAAAGGAAAACTTACTGCTAAGGCAACTACGGATGAAACCATCACTTTTACCACATGGTATGATGACAATACAGGAGGGGACTCCAATCGAGACAGCAATGATACTTCTCCGGCAACCGGAAAATGGTATGGTATTCATTTTCAGAATGAGTCAGACGATGCATCATCAATAGATGGAGCGACTATCAAATGGACCCAGTACTATGGTGGCGTAACGACTTATAATGCCTCTCCTACCATTTCGAATAATACCATTTCCAATTGCTATTATGGTGCGATGTTTAATGGTGCATCTTCCCCAACTTTCTCCAATAACACGATTGCTGCATCTGATCAGACACCAATAGCTATGTCATTTGATGCAAATCCTTCTTTTACGGACAATGTTTTTTCTAGCTCTGATAATGTATATGATGCCATTGGTTTGTTAGGAGGAACACTTTCACAAAATGGAACCATCGTACAAAGAAATTTTACTGATATAGACAATGTCACTTACGTTATGCTTGGAAGTGTTATTGTCCCTTCTGGACTGTCACTCAATATCGCGTCAGGAATTGTTATTAAATCAGAATCAGCTCACAATTTTCAAATACAAGGAGAATTGATCGCTGATGGAGCCCCTGAAGAACCAATAATTTTCACGTCGGTACACGATGATAATTTCGGGAATCCACTAGATACAAAAAATGACGGAACCAATCAGGTTCCCGCAGTAGGCAACTTTGGTGGTATTTATTTTGGAGAAACTAGTGTGAATACTTCTTTGATTGATAATGCAACAATAAAGTTCGCAAACTATACCGCGCAATATCAATACGAGACTTCTCCGGTTTGTTGCAGGTATTATTATTACCGCTCAGCCATTGCTATAAACCGTTCCTCACCTACCATCTCTAATTGTCGAATTACTGATGCAAGAAATGGCATAGACATGCGAGGATTGGCTTCTCCTGTGATTACTGATAACACGATCACCAATACGGAATTTGCACCTTTCCGTCAGGCCATCCAAACAACTCCTTCCTATACAGGGAATACCTTCAATAGTGTAGGCTGGAAAGGGGTAGGGATACTTCCAGAGCAAATTAATTATACAGCCACACTCAATAAGCAAGCTGTAGCTGGCTTTGATAATATCCTCTACATCTTCGAGAGTATGGCCATAAGTGAAACTGCTAAGGTTACAATAGGAGAAGGGGTTTTTATAAAAATGCCTACTTATAATAAAATAGACGTGTATGGAGGCTTTAAGATCGCAGGCACTGAGCTAGATCCTGTTACTATAACTTCTATGGCGGATGATAATAATGGACCATATACCAATCCTTTGGATAATGATACGGAAAGCAACGGTAATGCAACAGAACCTACCTCTCAGAAATGGGGGAGTATTCATTACTATGGAACCAGCGATGATACCTTCTCATCCATCTCTCATGCCCGACTTCTTTATGGAGGATATGATCAAGCACCTATTCGTTGGAATCAGGCATCTGCAAATGTTGATCATACAGAGATTTCCTTTTCACAATATTATGGAATGTATTTTGAAGGAGCATCTACCCCAACGATCGACAATGTGTCAATAAGCACGAGTGGCCAAGATCCCTTAGCAATGAGCTATTTTGCCAATCCTACTTTCACAAATATCACCTTTAATGCAAACGGAAGTAACGGTATCAATTTGATAGATACTCAGCTCAATGCAGATGCTACTGTGGCTAAAAGAGATATAGCAGGTATCAATAACATCGGTTATATAATGAATAATCTATCTATTGCCAATGGTGCTATACTTACTATCAATCCTGGAGTTGTACTCAAACTTCAAAACAAAAGAGTTGACGTTTACGAAGGTGCTATCAATGCCGTCGGTACAACATCAGAAAAAATCATTTTTACTTCTGTAAAAGATGATAGTAGAGGTGGTGATACAAACATTGATGGAAATGGATCAGCACCCGCGCCCGGTGACTGGTATGGGATCTATTTCAGAGAATCTACCATGCAATCTCAATTGAAATACACGGAAGTTAGATACGGTGGGGACGCAGAGAATGGCAACAGTGCATATGGGTATCCTCGTGAAGGGACTATTATCTCTGAAAACAATAACCTAATTGTAGATAATTGTGTGATCCAACTTTCATCTAGTAGTGGCTTTGGTGCTTATGGAACTTCTGCAGCGACTTTCACCAGCAACCGTTTGGAGAATATTAGCCGATTCCCGGTGCACTTAGCCATGTTTTCTAATCCAACATTCTCTGGAAATACGGTTGAAAACATTGGCTACTTCGCCATAGGGGTAAGACAAGAAAGCTACAATCAATCAGGGACCTTTCCATTTAGAAGTTTTGCTGGAGTTGATAGTATTACCTATATGCCTACAGACATTGGTGTGACGTATTCTGCTCTGGTAAATTCCGGGACGAAAATCACCATCCCGGCTGGCATGCATTTCAAGTTAGCTAGTAGCTCCTATATGGAAGTGAATGGTGAATTACATATCGCGGGGACTGCTGCTAACCCGGTGGTATTTACCACGCTGAATGATGATAATTACGGAAGACCTTTGGATACCCAAGGAGATGGACTTCCTCTTTCTTGGCAACTATCTAAGTCGGGTACGCTAGTTAAGTTCAATAATATCAGCAATGATAATAGTCTAATTGAAAATACTGTTATTCGATATAAAAACAATGCTATAGAGTTAGTTAGTGCATCACCAACATTGGACAACAATCTTTTCGATTTTAGCAACTGGGGGATTGTATCTACCGGTATATCTGAGCCTACATATACCAACAATACGTTCAAAGATTTGGAATATGCACCTTTCACCACTTCCATGGTAGCATATCCTGCTAGCACATCGGGTAATATGCTGGAAGGGACTACTTGGAAAACGATTCATATCAATAATGAAACATTGACTCAAGACACCACGCTTTACAAGCGTTCATTTGCGGGCATCACAAATATCCCTTACAGCTTCAATAATTATACAGTCGGTTTGGGAGTGAAGCTTACTATTGAGCCGGGTGTTATAGTGAAAATATCAGATCTCTACAGGCCACCATACCCGTACGCAAATGGAAGCTTTACAATCAAAGGAGCACTGGAGGCCAATGGAGGCCCTAATTCTGACGAGACGATTATTTTCACCTCTATGCACGATGACTTTTATGGTGGTGACAGCAATAGTGATAGTACCTATACTAGCAGCATTTACAATGAGTTCGATAAGATTGTATTTACCAATGAATCTTCTGATAGTGAGTCCATTCTTAATAATGTAATCATTAGAGGAGCTGATAGCTATGGAGTGGAATTGCAAAGTGCCAGTCCTACGATTACCAATACTTTATTTTGGGACAATGGTTATTCTTCTAATTTGGGTGGAGGATTGTATATCACTGGAGCTTCCAATCCTGTATTGGCAAACAATGATTTTATAGATAATGGAAGTATTTCTGGTACAACTCGATATGGATTTGGTATTAATAATACAGGGAGTTTTACTGTAAATGCTACTGAATGTTGGTGGGGAGATAATTCTGGGCCGTATCATGCCACACTGAATACAGCCGGTAAAGGAGATGTAGTGATGGGTAATGTAACTTTTGATCCTTGGGCCACTGATAATTCACTCAATCCAATTACTGGCGATGTAAGTTTGAATGGGAGGGTTTCTGCATATGATGCTGCTCTTACTTTGCAGGAAGTTGCTGCTATCATCACATTTGAAGCAAGACAAACTAGAGCTGGTGATGTATCGGGCGATGGTACCGTATCTGCAATGGATGCTTCATATATCCTACAGTTCGCGGCGGGATTGATTCAATCATTCCCTGCTGAGGCTGAGAGTAAACGAATCGAGCAACAATTTGCAAGTACTTACTCCAACGCTGTAGTGACGATTGGAAACGCTACGCTTTCTGAGCTATTCACAGAAGTAAGTATTCCAATTACTGTGGCTAATGTAGCTCAGCTTCATGCGCTCACTTTGAAGCTACCATTAGGTGATCATTTGGAATTCCTAGGATTTGAAAAAGAAGAAAGCCTGCATTTTTCTCCGACACTCAATGTGTCAGAAGGAAACGTGTTTAATTTGACATTTGGCTTAATGAACGGATTGACGGAAGACTTTAAATTGGGTAACCTCAAACTGAAGTTGAAGTCAGAAAGGGTGAATTCTACTTCTATAGCTCTTATCTCGTCACACTTGGTGGGTAATGAAACAGACATTTCATCACTAGCACAAAATGGTGAATTATATGTAACTGGAGCTATTCTAAGAACCAATAATGACATGAGAATCCAAGTATATCCGAATCCTATGGTCAACCATGCGACAGTGACCATGCCCAACCATGAAGGTGCTCGAGTCACTGCACAATGGGTTGATGTTTCTGGAAAGATAATGTTTGAGAAGGCAACCCGAGTGGCAAATGGCAAAATTGCTTTCAAGGATATAAGGCTTAATCCAGGCATCTATTTCATTAAGATCAAGGGCGACCAAATACAATTTGAAGAAAGAATCATAGTAGGTCAGTAAACCAAAAAATGACTTGATTATGAAAAAGATAACTAGAATTTTAGGGTATTTACAGGTGATCATTTTATGGTCCCTGTGTGCTCCCTTATTTGCACAGAATGTAAGCGTACACTTAATTTCCAACAGAGATTCTGTAGGTACGGAAGGCGATATTATTCGCATGCCCATCATTATGGATACCATCTATACAAATGATGTGGTAGCGGAGAATATCATTGCCATGAATTTGGTATTTGACTATGGTCAAGATTTGACACCAATATCCTTCACTACTGGAGGCGGCATGTTGTCTAGCTGGCAGGTAAATACAAACGTTAATAAGACCACACGTAAGTTTTCATTCACAGCGGCTGGTGTCAACCCAATATCATTGGATTCTGGTCTTCTATTTTATGTTGATTTTCTGCTGGGCGATGTGAATAATGTCACGAATCCAACATTCTCTCTATCTACAGCATCAGATAATTACTTGAATGAAGGCGGATATGATTTCACGATGGATTACGGCCAGATCAAGATCAATCCGATTCTTCAATTGAATGTCAGCGCCAGTCCTGTTCAGATTACAGATGGAGACTCCACCAAGATTTATGTGAGCGGAGGAACAGCACCATATACTTATTCCGTAACGAATCCTACATTTGGTGGTTTCGTATCCATCGATTACTTCTTAGCTGCAAAGTATGGAATGGCAGAAGTTCAGGTTGTTGATGCAAATGGTTTGCAGGGCAGTACAACTGTCGAGGTGAGACCATTCAGATTAGATGCAGCTGGGCCAGCTACCCCGGTTTTTCCAGGGAATGACTTTCAAATTGCGATAATCACCACAGATGTATCCCAATTAAATGCGATTTCCGGAAGTTTTGATTTCACTATTACTAATGTGACCAATGTGCGATTGAAAGGAATAATCGATCAAGGAACCTTGCTAGAAGGTGCAAGTATTGAATTAAATGAGAAAACTCCTTATAACTATTCGCTTGCTTTCGCAAATGCTAACCCATTATCAGCAGGTGACACTTTATTGAAAGTCGAATTTGAATCTGACATTGATGCGGTCAACTCTTACAATTTATCTCTTCAAAACAATATTGTTTTCAATGATGATTTATTGGGTACAAGAGGTAGTTCAAGTGCGGCTCAATTCATAAATATAATAGCGCCTAATCTTTCATATCCTTTCAATAATTATATCAGGAATGAACAAATTCAGTTTACGGGATCTGCTGGTCAGGTGCCATACACTTGGAGTGTTTCTGATGAGACCATTGGAATAATTGATGGAGAAGGACTTCTGACGCTTCTAAAGGGAGGTAATATTTCTGTGACCATCACTGATTCTTTGGGTATTTCCAAATCGACTGACTTATTTATTTATGACGCGCGAGTAGATATTGCAGATCACACCGTGCCAGTAGAGTCACAATATAAACTTCCTGTGGAAATCACAGAATTGGCCGCAGACCGTGGATTTTCTTCTTTCTTTTTTGAAATAACATATGATCCAACTAAGGTCGGTTTTGTAGGGCTTGATCGAGCGGGCACTTTGTTAGAGGGCTTTACAATCGCTCAAAATCAAATTGCCAGTAACATTATTCGGATTGTGGGTGCATCATCTGTATCGCAAACTTCTGCCGGAATTTTGACCAATCTTACCTTTGACCTGCTTCCTGAATTTACCGAAGGCCAAATAACGGGTCTTAGCTTTTCGAAAATCACTTTTAACGAAGGAGAACCAGTGCCAATTGCTATCAATGGAATTATAAAAGTGGGCATTGCTCCTACAACTGGGGCTACTGATCTCACCATTGATGAGGATGAAAAGTATGTATTTCAACAGACTGATTTTGTTTACGATCATGCAGATCCTAACAAACCACTTACTTACATTAAACTGGAGAGTTTGCCTAGTAACGGAACTTTATATTTAAACACATCACCCATTACTACTTTAACAACCATATCAGTCGTTTCATTTTCCACATTTAGTTATCAGCCAAATGAAAATGAAAGTGGAATTGACTATGATTTATTTGAATTCAAAGTAAATGATGGAACCAATTTCAGTAATTACAATGGAACGATAAGCATTGATGTAAATGCAGTAAATGACAATCCAAGTTTTGAGGTCTCAGAATCATTTGTGACAGTACAAGAAGATTTTGTAACTCCTTCCGTTGTAATGCTAACACCTAATGCTGTTCCAACAGATGAACAAGGAGAGACAGTAACATTTAGCATTTCACCTGAGTCAGTAGATTTCGCTGAGGTAGTTTTTGATGCAAATGCATTAACAATCACCTTCTCTTCTATAGCAGATTCTTCAGGCACGCAGGTCTTCACTATCACCGCAGATGATGGAAAAGCTGAAAATAATACGTTCGACAAGTTGGTAACACTTACAGTTCAACGTGTAAATGATGCCCCTACATTCAATGATCAGACCTTTGCCATTGATGAAAACTTAGGGAATGGATCGTTGGTTACTGAGCTAGTTTCTACTGATAAAGACAGTGATATATCCTTTGCAATTATCGATGGTAACGTCAATAATGCTTTTGCTTTAAGCACAGATGGCATCCTTACGGTAAACGATGTGAATGCATTGGATTTTGAAACGACACCAGTATTCACCTTATCGATAAATGTAATGGACGAAGAAACTACGGTTTCTGCAACTGTTACTATAAACCTAAACGATATAGATGAAGCTGTAAATCAAGAGCCTCAGATTATTGCACAGACATTTAGTCTAGATGAGAATAGTGTAAATGGATCGGCTGTAGGCACAGTGAGTGCGTTTGATCCGGATGGAGATGTGTTGACACTTTCTATTACTGCAGGAAACACCAACAATGCTTTTGGAATAGATGAAGCAACTGGTTTGCTGACTGTAGCGAATGTTAATCAACTTGATTTTGAAACCACTCCTACCTTCTCATTGACGGTGCAGGTAGCTGATGCTGCATTGAATGCCTCTGCGGTAATTACTATTAATTTGAATGATGTTTTGGATACGAATCAGCCACCAACAATCACAAATCAGACATTCAGCATCGATGAAAATAGCGCAAACGGTACGGAAGTAGGAACGGTAGTCGCTTCTGATCCTGATAGTGATGCTTTGATGTATTCCATTACCTCTGGAAACAACAATGACGCTTTTGTTATTGATTCTTCAACGGGAAGCTTAACAGTCGCAAATGTTGCAGCGTTCGATTTTGAAACGAATCCTACTTTCACATTGACTGTGCAAGTGGCTGATGCGGAGTTGAATGCTTCGGCGACAATTACCATCAATCTCAATGATGTAGATGAGTCAATAAATCAAGCGCCACAAATCAGCAATCAAACATTTACGATTGATGAAAATAGCGCCAACGGCACGGAAGTAGCAACAGTCATTGCTTCTGACCCTGAGGGTGATGCTTTAACTTATTCGATAACTGCCGGAAACACCAATGACGCTTTTGTTATTGATTCTTCAACGGGAAGTTTGACGGTTGCCAATGTCGAAGCGTTGGATTTTGAAACAAATCCTACTTTCGCATTGACCGTGCAAGTGGCTGATGCGGAGTTGAATACCTCGGCAACTATCACCATCAACTTAAATGATTTGGATGAGTCAGTAAATCAAGCGCCGCAAATCAGCAATCAAACATTTACGATTGATGAAAACAGCGCCAACGGCACGGAAGTAGGAACGGCAGTCGCTTCTGATCCTGATAGTGATGCTTTGATGTATTCCATTACCTCTGGAAACACCAATGACGCTTTTGCAATTGATGCTTCTACCGGAGCTTTGACAGTAGCCAATGTTGCAGCGTTGGATTTTGAAACAAATCCTACTCTCGCATTGACCGTGCAAGTAGCCGATGCGGAGTTGAATGCTTCGGCAACTATCACCATCAACTTAAATGATGTGGATGAGTCGACCAATCAAGCGCCACAGATTAGCGATCAGACATTCAGCATCGATGAAAATAGCGCAAACGGTACGGAAGTAGGAACGGTAGTCGCTTCTGATCCTGATAGTGATGCTTTGATGTATTCCATTACCTCTGGAAACACCAATGACGCTTTTGTTATTGATTCTTCAACGGGAAGCTTAACAGTCGCAAATGTTGCAGAGTTGGATTTTGAAACGAATCCTACCTTCGCATTGACCGTGCAAGTAGCTGATGCCGAGTTGAATGCTTCGGCAACTATCACCATCAACTTAAATGATGTGGATGAGTCAGTAAATCAAGCACCGCAAATCAACAATCAAACTTTTGCGATCGATGAAAATAGCGCCAACGGCACGGAAGTAGCAACAGTCATTGCTTCTGACCCTGAGGGTGATGCTTTAACTTATTCGATAACTGCCGGAAACACCAATGACGCTTTTGTTATTGATTCTTCAACGGGAAGTTTGACGGTTGCCAATGTCGAAGCGTTGGATTTTGAAACAAATCCTACTTTCGCATTGACCGTGCAAGTGGCTGATGCGGAGTTGAATGCTTCGGCGACTATCACCATAAACTTAAATGATGTGGATGAGTCGGTAAATCAAGCGCCAGTCATCAATAATCAAGCATTTAACTTAGAAGAAAACAGTGCTGATGGCACGTTCGTAGGAATAATTCAAGGGAGTGATTCTGAAGGAGACGCGTTGACTTATGCTATTACGGCAGGTAATCAACTTGATGGTTTTATCTTAGACCCTAACTCTGGACTGCTTTCTGTCGCTGACCAAGGGGTTATGGATTTTGAAACCAATCCTTCGTTTAACCTGACAGTAACAGTCTCGGATGGTTCCCTCGATGCGAATGCTACGATCAGCATATTGTTAACAGATGTTACAAATGAGGAAGAAGCGCTATTAGCAGATATGAAAGCACAGCTCAACATTTATCCTAACCCTGCCAAATCGATGATTACTATTGAAGGGATTAGCTATGATTTGCTGGTAATTAGTGATCTTTCTGGTAAAAAATTGATGAAAACGCAAGCTTCCGTCGTGGATGTCTCATCGCTCAAAACAGGAACGTACATGATGACTTTTCACTTGGATAATGGTGAAACGATCACCAAACGAATGATGAAAGAATAGAAAAATTCGATTCGTAAATTACCTACATATTAAAAGAGCCTCGACATTTTGTTGAGGCTCTTTTTTTAGCACTCCTTGTTAATTTACTGATTCTTCAAAAAAAATGGTGAGCACTGAAAATACCCTTATCAAAGAAACAGTCTTTTCATTGCTTTATATTAATAATTCATGCCCTTTTTTTTACAAATAGTAACAGTAAAAAGACAAAATATTAACAACTTCATAATTCAGCGCACATATCTTTATCCACGACTAAATTAAAGTCATTATGGAAAGAACATACATGTTTACTGACGCAATGATCCCCGGCATACAAGGGATGTCTCGTTGGGATAAAGAAAGCAGATGTATTAAAGATATAACTATAAAAAATTCATTCGCTATTGAAAATGGGGTCTCTAAAATGACCCTTCATATATCACAAATCACAGCAATCGACGAGCTAGATCAAGAGTACCAAGCCTCTACATTTAAGGAAAACAAATTATTCACGCTTGACAATATAAGTGCGCAAAATAGTTTTAGAACAGGAGTAATAAAACATTAAAAGCCACTCAGTATAAATCGTTAAGGTTTTATATTAAGTCCTTAGACAGCTCTTTTTTGAATAAAGCAGGTAGAAAAAGTGAAATACCTGAGATGACTTACATGGAATTTGACATCATTGGTGGACTACAAGTGAACAAAGGAGAATTCCCGAGTTTACTAATTCACTTTGATTTTACGCCAAAGAAAGCTCCAGCCAGAGCTGAGAGAAAAATAAATATATTGGATAAGACGCTCGCCTTAAGAAATAGAATGGGGAGAAAGTTAATACCTGCGTTTCAATAAAACTTAATTCACGATAAAGACTGGTCTATTGACCAGTTTTTTTTTGTCATAAAAAACCGAAATTAAATTGCACATTTTACAAGTGGTAATCGACCATAGAAACACGTCAGGAGCGCTATTCATTCACCAATAAGAAAGGTGAATGAAACCAGTCCAATCAGCTTACTTGATTTATAGGGTCTTTTTGTCCCTCTTCCTTCAACTTGGTCAAAATATCATCTGAACTTCCAGCGTTAATATCGCCCTCATATAGGTAATCATTGATCGCTTTGCGAAGCTCTTGTGTAGAAAGGTTGTTATAAGCCGCTCCGTTTCTCATGACAGACATCTGGCCTGTTTCCTCGGATACAACAATGACTAAGGTGTCAGAATTTTCTGACATGCCAATCGCTGCTCTATGTCGCAACCCAAAATGCGCTGGCACCTCTCGTTCTGTAACAGGAAGGATACACCTTGCTGCAACAATTCGATCATTATATACGATGACCGCTCCATCATGCAGTGGACTGTATTTATTAAATATTGACAGCAAAAGCCTTTTTGAAAGCTCTGCATCGAGTATATCTCCTGACTCTGCGAAGAACTTGAGCCCTGAGTTTTTGGATAGTACGATCAAAGCGCCAGTATTGGATCCGCCGAGTGTTTTCGCTGCTTCGATGATTGGTGTGATATTGTACTTGTTAGACTTACCATTGAAAGTCCAATAAGATTTTAAGTTTTTGAAAAAATCTCCCTCACTAAGAAACTGTGTCCGACCAAGCAGGAGTAGAAACTTTCGAATCTCTTGTTGGAATAGAATAATGACCGCTAAGACACCAACACCCATGAATTGACCCAAAATACTGGTCAACAATTCCATACGCGCTGCTTTTACAACGAGAAAAATGAGATATAAAAAAAGGAAACCGACGAACACTTTGATCGCGATACTTCCTTTCATCAGGTTATAAACTTGGTACAACAGAACACTCACGAAGAAGACATCAATGACGTCTACCCACGATATATCAAGGAATCCTATGGTAAATCCTAACATCAAATTAGTAGCGATTTTGTCAATTTGACAGCCTCAATAGCTGCCTTCACGTCGTGTACTCTCAATATTTGAGCACCTTTCATCAAAGCTACTGTATTTAAAACAGTTGTCCCATTTAATGACTCTTCAGGAGTGATACCGAGCGATTTATAAATCATTGATTTCCTTGAAACCCCTACCAATAGTGGCCTTTCAAAAACGTGCAAACGCGTTAATTTCTTCAATAACTGAAAATTTTGATCAATATTTTTGGCGAAACCAAACCCAGGATCAATAATAACATCTTTGATTCCTGCCTGATTTGCGAGGTTGACTCTCTCCGAGAGCTCGCTTATAATGTCTAGCACTAAATCGTCGTAATTATTTTCCTTCGTCATCGTCCGTGGGTTGCCCCGCATATGCATGAGAATATAAGGAACCCTCATCTTGGCTACCACCGTAAACATTTCCGGATCAAGAAGACCCCCTGACACATCATTGACGATATCTGCACCGTGATCTACGGCAGCTTTCGCCACCGCTGACCGAAAGGTATCAATAGAGATGATGGTATCAGGAAACCTTTTCTTAATGCTCTGAATATGATCTTTGACCCGTGATATCTCCTCCTCTACGCTTATATCAATCGCTCCGGGTCTAGTAGAATAGCCCCCTATGTCGAGAAAGGTCGCCCCTTCGGCTATCATGGTTTCTGCTCTGATAAGGATATCCTCCTTATTTACTACCCTACTTTGACCGTAAAATGAATCTGGTGTCACATTGATCACACCCATGACTTTAGGTTCGTCAAAAGTCATTAGTGAACCATCAATTAGTATCGTTTGTTGAACTCTCAATTATGTTAGATTTGCGCCTGAATTATATCTATAACAATCTGGAAGGTGAAAGATCACACAATTGAGCAATACAAAAAAATAATTGATACTTGTAAAAAGGTTTTTGAGAAAAAGACCCATGATTACGGAACAGCTTGGAGGATACTTCGGCTCTCTTCCATCACCGATCAAGTTTATATCAAAGCAATGCGCATTCGTTCTATCCAAGAAAAGGGCACGCAAAAAATCGCGGAGGATATTAATGGCGAGTTTATGGCCATAATCAACTATTGTCTCATGGCGTTAATTCAAATAGAACTCATTGATAATAACCAAATGGAGCTAGAATATGATGTCTTAGAACCTCTATATGATAAGTATTCCGCCGAAACGATGAATCTACTTGCAAACAAAAACCATGACTATAATGAAGCATGGAGAGAAATGCGCGTTTCGTCTATGACAGATATTATATTAATGAAGCTTCTTCGCGTAAAACAAATAGAAGACAATAATGGCACGACGCTGATTTCTGAAGGTGTAGATGCCAATTATCAAGACATGATAAACTATGCTGTGTTTTGCTTAATTAAGCTTGATGAAAGCAAATAACTCAGCAGTCAAATTTTACAAATAATATTGAGAGAATAACCATGAAGTGGATCGTACAAATAGCTAGAATTCTCGTAGGAGGATTATTTATTTTTTCAGGAATCATTAAAGTCAATGATCCCGTTGGGACCGCAATTAAGCTAGAAGAATATTTTCAAGTTTTTGCTTATGATTTTGCTCCTTTCTTTGAATGGTTTGTGCCATTGTCCTTGTTTTTATCAGTGGTACTAAGTGTTCTTGAGGTGGTCTTGGGCATTGCGTTACTTAGTGGATTTCACTCTAAGCGGGTTCTTTATACCCTAATGGGGATGATCGTATTTTTCACTTTTCTCACCTTTTACTCTGCCTATTTCAACAAAGTTACTGATTGCGGATGCTTTGGAGATGCTATCAAACTGACACCTTGGGAGTCGTTTACCAAAGACATTATTTTGATTGTATTGATTTTGATTCTTTTTGCAGGCAAAAAACTGATTCAGCCGATTATTAATTCAACGAGTAACAATATACTCGTCATTGCGAGTACGTCGATGCTCATTTTTATGGCTATTACAGCTATTAGACATTTGCCATTCGTAGATTTTCGGGCATATGCTGTGGGCAATCACTTACCGTCACTAATGCAGCCATCTGAGCCTTTGGTGTACGAATATGTCATGGAAAAGGAAGGGGAAGAATATATATTTGATCAATATCCGACGGAACCTTCTTACAAATTCAAAGCAATGAACCTAACCAACCCAGATGCTCAGCCAAAAATCACAGATTTGGGTATTTGGACTGATGAGGCAGAATATACCGACGAGCTTTTTGTCGGAAACAAGCTGGTCATTATCTACCAGAGTGTAGAGAAGGCTGATATCGAGCGTATCGATAAGATAAAGAAGCTTACCAATATTCCAAGTATCGAAAGTTGGATTATAACTTCTTCTGGCTATGAAGATTTTGAAGGGTTCAGGCATGAACATCAGCTCGATATTCCATATTATTTTGCGGATGCGACCGTCCTTAAAACCATGGTTAGATCTAACCCCGGAATATTGCTTTTGTCCGATGGTTATGTTTTGGCCAAATGGCATTTCAATGATACTCCTTCAATTGAAGAGATCATAGACAAGTTATGAAAGCAGAAAAAATCTTTTTGGTAGGGCTACCAGGTACTGGGAAAAGTTATTTTGGAGAAATAATGTCAAGGTCGATGAACATCCCGTTCATCGACCTTGATGCGTTCATTGAGGCCAAGAAAAACTGCTCCATCGGTGCTCTTTTTTCTCATGAAGGAGAACAATATTTCCGTTTGATAGAATCGCAGGCCTTGAATGAAATCATCAAAAATCAAACGCAATTTATTCTAGCTACTGGTGGTGGTA
>JBLIIJ010000072.1:0-20388 GCA_047635055.1 Cyclobacteriaceae bacterium
GTAGGAATAAACACAATCTGCTTCGTTTCAAAGAATTCTTCTTTGAAGTATTTGCTAATATCAGTGACTTGGTGAGGTCTTCTTATTTCGTTTAATTCGGCCTTTAAGTTGCCTCCTTTCAGGAAGATGTATCCATTGGCCACTTCTTCAGGGCTATCTCTTTTGATTATTTGGTGTGTCCAGCGCATGAGTTGTTTCGTTTGTGCAACTGCTCTTGAAACGATAAAATCATATTCACCCTTTAGCTTTTCTACTCGATTGTGCTCAGCAGTAATGTTGTTTAACCCGATGGCTGAGGATACCTCTTTCACAACATTGATTTTTTTACCAATAGAGTCAACAAGGTGAAATTGAGCTTTGGGAAATAAGATGGCAAGGGGAATTCCTGGGAATCCACCACCAGTCCCTATATCGAGAATGCTATCGCTCTCGTCAAACTCAAAAAGCTTTGCAATGGCCATACTATGAAGGACATGGTGAATGTATAATTCATCAATGTCTTTTCTCGAAACAACGTTTATTTTGCTATTCCAATCTTTATATAATGGTCCCAACTGGTCGAACTGCAGCTTTTGTTTCTCAGTAAGATTAGGGAAATATTCATGAATGATAGATGAGTCCACGTGCTATATATGTTTTTTCTTATCCTTAACCAACTCATACATGAGTTCGCGAGCTCTATGAAGCTGTGCTTTCACGGTACCAAGTGGTGCTTCAAGTGTCTTGGCAATTTCCTCGTAAGACAATTCATCAAAATACCGCAACCTTACCAATCTTTGATATTTTGGCGGCAGTTTGGTGACAAACATCTGTACGAGTTCGATTTTTTGTTTATTTATCGCCTCTTCATCAGGCGTTAAATTTTTATCTTCCACATCGATATTGACAGATTCGCCAGCATCATCTGTGAAAGAGGTATTCAAACTATAAGTCTCTAGTTTTTTCTTTCGAATAAAGTCAATAGCATTATTTGTTGCTATCCTAAAAAGCCAAGTACTGAAAGTATAATCCTTTTTAAATTTAGCCAAGTTTTTGAAAGCTTTAGCAAAAGCTTCAATCGTTAAATCCTCCGCATCGTCAACATTACGGATCATTTTGAGAACCATATGGTACACAGGCTTTTTATACCGCTCCATAAGTTCTGCATAAGCAGATTCGTCATTTTCTAGTGTTGCTTTATCGATTAGCTTAAAGTCCTTGAGCGCCTTCTCAGAGAACTGCCTGTTTAATTCCATCCGATTTTTTTTGTCAAAACTGATTTTAAGGTCCAAAGTGGAAAAAATAAAGTGTAGATAAAATCAACAATAATAATCCACATTGGAAGCCACTTTATACCCAAACGGTTTGCAGTCAGTTTTAAAATTAGTCCTTTGATTGTTATATAAATTACAAATATGCTAAAAGAGATGCTTTCAGCAAGGTTAAAAGTAACTAAAAATAAGAAACTCGACCAGAAAGTTATATGCGCGGCGAACCAAAGGCTATGCAACCATTTGATTGGCATCAGATAATATTTGCTTACGCCTAAATGTCTTGTTTTTTGTTTTAGATACGCACTCCATGTACGTTTTGCCTCGGAATAGGTCAAGGAATCTTCGCCAAAGGCAACTGCTGTGTTCGTTTTCGTAGATATTCTTTGAACGATTAGATCATCGTCACCGCCAACAATATTTTCAAAACCATGGAAGCCATCTTTTTTTAAGAATATCGATTTTCTGTAGGCCAAATTACGACCTACACCCATAAAGGGCTTTCCTTTCAATGCATTGGAGATATATCTTGAAGCAGTGATTAACGTTTCATACTGGATTAGTTCGTTTAGTAGCCCTTGAGATTTCTTAAATATGCCCACACCCAAGACCACATCAATGTTGGTACTGAAATGTTTTGAGATGTTTTCTATCCAGTTTTTACTTGAAGGGGTACAATCAGCATCTGTTAGCAGGATCCAATCAGATTTTGCTTTATCAATACCTCTTTTAAGCGCATATTTTTTTCCATTCCAATTTGCTGGAAGGTGGTTGACTTCTTCAAACATGAGTCGGGGATCTGAAATTGATTTTAAATAAGCTAGACTGTTATCTATACATCGATCAAGAACAACAATTACTTTAAAATTCAAGTAGGCTTGATTGAGCAGCTTTGGAACCAGTCTTTTTAAATTATTTTCTTCGTTATGGGCTGCCACGATCACCGTAATGGTGGCAGAAGAATTTGTTGTGGCTGGAATGTATTGCTTGATTACGAGGTAATTTTTGAATGTATGGTACAAATGTATTGCCCCAGACAAAAACTGTATTATCAAACCTATTATCAAAACTCCTTCTTCCATGATCAAAAAAAGTATTGGACGAGGTACTTTTGCGCCCAATGAAATTTAAACTGCAAAATACAGATTCAAAAAGTAAAGCAAGGGCAGGGGAGCTAGAAACCGATCACGGAAAAATTCAAACGCCCATTTTTATGCCTGTTGGTACGGCTGGTACCGTCAAAGCAGTTCATCAAAGAGAATTGCATGACGATATCCAGGCTCAGATAATTTTAGGGAATACTTACCACTTGTATCTGCGTCCGGGTCTTGACGTGATCAAAGCGGCTGGCGGACTTCACGGTTTTAATGGTTGGAACAAGCCATTGCTCACGGATAGTGGAGGATATCAGGTTTATTCGTTGGGCGCTAATCGCAAAATAACAGAGAAAGGCGTCATATTCAAGTCACATATCGATGGATCGAAACATGATTTCACACCTGAAAGGGTGATGGATATTCAACGAATCATTGGCGCTGATATCATTATGGCATTTGATGAATGCACGCCTTATCCATGCGATAAGAAGTATGCAGATGATTCCATGCACATGACACATCGATGGCTAAAGAGGTGTATTAGTCATTTTGATCAGACGGAACCGACATATGGCCATAGCCAAAGCTTATTTCCAATCGTTCAAGGGAGTACTTACCCAGACTTGAGGAAAGAATCTGCAGAATTTATAGCCAGTCAAGGAAGAGAAGGTAACGCCATAGGTGGCTTATCTGTTGGCGAACCACATGAAGATATGTACGCAATGACAGACTTGGTCTGTGGTATACTTCCCAAAGACAAACCACGTTACTTGATGGGCGTTGGTACGCCAACAAACATACTGGAGTGTATAAGTCTGGGGGTTGATATGTTTGATTGTGTGATGCCTACTAGGAATGCGAGAAATGGGATGATTTATACCACTGAAGGAGAAATAAATATTAAAAATGAAAGATGGAAATCTGATTTTTCACCAATAGATTCAGGTTTGCCAGGTCATGTCGGTCAGTTTTATACTAAAGCTTATTTAAGGCATTTGATTATTAGCAAGGAGATATTAGGCGCACAGATTTCAAGTATTCAAAATCTATCTTTTTACTTATGGTTGGTCGGGGAGGCTAGGACTCAGATATTAAATAATACATTTGCGGATTGGAAAGATAAGATGATTAAAAAAGTAGGTCAAAGATTATAAAAATGTCTTTTTGATGAACAAAAAGTGAAAATATTAGATTGGTATATATTTAAAAAGTTGATTTCCACATTCGTGTATGTGGTCGTACTTCTTGTATTGATCATTTGTGTGATTGACTTCACAGAGAAGAATGATAATTACATGAAGAATGATGTGCCAGCAAAACTGATTTTCCAATATTACTTGACCTTTTTTCCTTATTTCGCCATTTTACTTACCCCGATTACCACTTTCATAGCGACGGTATTGGTTACGGCTAAGTTGGCAGCTCAAACGGAAATTGTGGCTATTCTGGCATCAGGAATAAGTTTCAGACGGATGATGTATCCGTACTTCTATAGCGCACTCTTGATTGGTGTTTTTAGTTTTATATTTATTGGCTACATTATCCCAAATGCGAATAAATTCCGAATCAATTTTGAGTTAGAGTATCTTGAAAAGCCATATTATTTTAGCGATAGAAATATTCATTTTAAAATTGGAGCAACGGATTATATCTATATAGATCGGTACAACAACACCCGCGACATAGGATACAATGTCACTTTGGAGAAGATAGAGGGCCAAGAGCTGAAAGAAAAAATTACAGCCAAAAGAATCCAATGGGACACTACAACAAATAAATGGAGTTTGATATCTTGGCAAAAAAGGGTCATTTTGCCAGATAGAGAAGTCATTACTGAGGCAGAAAACAGAGAATCACTCGATACGACATTGCTTTTATCACCTTCTGATTTTCAGAATAAAGAGCGATTATGGGAAACGCTGACCCTTCCCGAACTCAATGAACATATAGCACGGCAGCAATCAAGAGGAGCGGATGATGTGCAGGTATATCTGATTGAAAAGTACATCAGGTTTATGCAACCATTTACGGTAATTATCCTGTGCTTCATTGCCTTAATTGTATCGGCACGTAAGTCGCGTCGAGGAACTGGGTTTCAAATAGCCCTAGGCTTTTTGATCGCCTTTATATTTGTTATTCTTTTTATTCTGACTAGAGCTATTGCGGAAGCAGGTACGATGAATTCAATGCTGGCAGTTTGGCTTCCGAATATCATTTTCAGTTGTGTGGGGATAGTGCTTTACAACACCGTACCTAGATGACACAGAATACAAAGGATTTTGCTTTCCTACATTTCATTGTTTTGATATGGGGATTCACGGCCATTCTTGGCATTCTAATCTTATTGCCACCTGTTGAAGTTGTTTTTTTTCGGACTTTACTGGCAGCTATTGGGTTAGCCGTTTTGCTTTTAGTAAGAAAAAAATCTTTTAAACTCAATGGAACAAAGGATTATTTGATTGTATTAGGTACAGGGACTTTAATAGCCGCTCACTGGATTTTATTTTTTTTATCAGCTAGAGTATCCAATGTCTCAGTATGCCTCGCAGGTTTGGCTACCTGCTCTCTGTGGACAAGTTTCTTAGAACCATTGTCAAATGGCAGAAGGATAAAATTATTTGAAGTTTTATTAAGCGTTATAGCGTTCCTAGGAATTGCAATTATTTTTAATGTCGAATTTGATCTATACGTTGGTCTGTTATTGTCAATATTATCTGCATTTATTGCGGCAGTCTTTACGGTTATTAACGCGAAGCTTTGTCTTAGACTAGATTCATTTGTCATTACCTTTTATGAGATGGTAGGAGCGTGTATTTCTATCATATTATTCTTTCCCTTTTATATTGAAATTGAAGGTGTAGAGGGCTTGTCTTTAAATCCAACAGTTGCAGATTGGTATTATTTGTTAATTTTGGCTATTATTTGTACTGTTTTTGCGTATTCCTATTCGGTGCAGCTGATGAAACGTATATCAGCCTTCTCCGTAAACCTAACAGTAAATCTGGAGCCTGTTTACGGGATAGTCATGGCATTGATGTTTTTTCCGGAAAGAGAAAAAATGACCTCTGGATTTTATGTTGGAACAAGTTTGATTTTGCTTTCTGTATTAATTTATCCAATATTGAATAAGTATTTCAAACGTAAACCACTTGATACAGATTTTTTAAGATAAATATGTTGGCGAATAGAGTACAATTTTTTTTTCGGTCTTATCTTCCGTCATTGTTAACAAAGCGTTAGTAAACCAATTAGAGCTATTCGTAAACTTAAATATTTATTTCAAGTCAACACGAATAACGTGGAAGCTGAATATGTCCTAAAGAGATCGTTTTAGTAGAAGTTGTAGATAGAGAAATGAGGCTCAATAGAAATATTTGAAGGACGAATAATTTGTCTTAAAGAGCACAAGAATAGAATTGAAAATGATGAAAGTAAATAAAAATATGACTGCAGAGAAAAGTAATTAACAATGGCTGAAGAACTTTGGAAAGAATATGCTGACGAAAAATATAGATCTACTTTTTTAGTATCTAATTACGGTAGGGTGAAAAGCAGACCTAGAAATAAGCCGGGAGAGGAAATCCTGTTGTCAGGTTATAAAAATGCAGGTTATCATGCTATTCCTACTCGGAAAATAGACGGCAAGAATACGCTGATTTACGTTCACAAATTAGTTGCGAATTTATTTGTAGAAAATCCAAAAGAGGAAAAATGGCTCATTTTTAAAGATGGAGACAGAAGTAACTGTAAAGCGAGAAATATTGAATGGGTGGATAAGCCAAAATACAATGAGTACCGCAAGCAGTTCCAAAAAAGTGCTTACGATTATTATGAAAATTTCAGACCAAATCCGAAGCTAACAACGGCCAAGGTGAAAGTATTGAAAAAGATGTTAGGTGACCCTAATCGTAAAACAAGAATGAAAATTATTTCGAAGCAATTTGGCGTGTCTTTGAGTGCTTTATACTCCATCAAACGTGGAGATAGTTGGAAGGATATTTAGCCTTTGTCCAGCATGCCCGATCTCTGCGTCAGGCTTGTTTTCAAAATGACCATTTACTTGGTGTAACTCATTCCATGAATGGGTCACATTTTAACTGGGCATTGATCTCGAACATCTTGAGACGGACGATTCATTTGCGGACTAGACCTAAAGTTGACCTAAGAAATCATACTGGCCTTCTGGCTTTTTACTGAACAAGCCGAAAACCGTAGAGCCAGAACCAGACATGGCGGCATACCACGCGCCCTGATGATAAAAATTTTCTTTTGCGAGGGCGATCTGAGGATGATTCTTCAGTATGTGGTTTTCAAACTGGTTGATCAGAAAGCTTTTCCAATGATCCTTATCAGCGATAATGCTTTCAAGCGCCTTGGTTGGACAGGAGGGTTTCACTCCGCTGTATGCTTCCGCCGTGGAAACATGAATCTTAGGATAATTTAGGGCAATATAGTTTCCTTTTAAGTCTAAGTCTACTGTTGTAAAAATGTCACCGACACCTTTGGCTATGATTGGTTTGTTCCAAATAAAAAAGGGACAATCACTTCCTAGTTTGCCTGCAATTTCAGACATTTCAAGGTTATTTATGCCTAAGTCGAATAATTGGTTGAGCATTTTTATTGTCCATGCACAGTCGGCGCTACCACCGCCCAAGCCGGCTCCCATTGGAATAACCTTGTGTAAATGAATATGTACCCTAGGGATGTTAAAAGAGGAAGCAATAAGCTTATATGCCTTGATACAAAGATTATCGCTTCCATCTCCAGGAATAGCTAATCCCGTACTGGTAAATTTAAATACTGGTGCTTCAACAATTTCCAATGCGTCCTTCCATGGAATAGGAAGAAAGCAAGTCTCAATTTCATGATAACCATCTGGTCTTTTGGCAACAATATTTAAACCAAGATTGACCTTTGCATTTGGAAAGTCGAGCACAGAATATCTTTATTTATTCATTAAATCGATGAGTTCCTCGGAAATTCCAGTGTTGGAATAACCGCCATCATGAAATAAGTTCTGCATGGTGATCATTCGACTCAATTCTGAAAATAAGAAAACACAGTAGTTGGCACAATCAGCAGCGGGAGCATTTCCCAGCGGAGACATTTTGTCGGCGAAATCAAAAAAGGAAGAAAAGCCATCTATACCTGCGCCAGCCGTTGTTTTGGTCGGTGACTGGGAGATGGTGTTTACTCGAATGTTTTTAGCTTTTCCAAGTCTATACCCAAACCCTCTAGCAATTGATTCTAGTACAGCTTTGGCGTCTGCCATGTCTGTATAAAAGGGATAAGTTCTTTGCGCAGCGATATAAGATAAACCAACAACGGAAGCCCATTCATTCAAGGCATCTTGTTTTTCAGCGACGGCCATCATTTTATGAAACGACAATGCACTAACGTCAATTGATTTTTGAAACCAATCGTAGTTCAGGTTACCATATGATCTGCCTTTTCTGATGTTCGGTGACATACCGATAGAATGCAGTACAAAGTCAAGTTTGCCTCCAAGGATTTCTGTTGATTTGCTGAATAGGTTTTCTAATTCTTCTACAGAGGTCGCATCAGCGGGAATGATTTCTGAATTTGTGGCAGCAGCCAAGTCATTAATTTTACCCATTCGCATAGCGATTGGTGCATTTGTCAATGTAAAGATTGCCCCTTCTTCATGTGCCCTTTGTGCTACATGCCAAGCAATTGAATTTTCATCCAATGCACCTGAGATTATACCTCTTTTACCTTTTAGTAGATTATTAGACATAGTGTTTTATTTGAATTTGATTTTTCAAAGGCAAAAGTAAGCCTTTCATGTTTTAGTTGGATTGTTAAAATTATCTGCTTTAAAGTTCACTTGATCCGATTGACTCAATGAGTTCTCGCGCATTTAATTTGGCATTCTCAGTAGGAATTGCACCGCTAATCATCTTAGCAATCTCATCGATTCTGGTTTCTCCATCTAGAATTTTAATTCTACTGACTGACTTTGCCGCAGAGTGATCTTTGTAGACAAAATAATGTATATCTCCACCTGCTGCGAATTGGGGCAAATGGCTGATCGCTATTACCTGATGGCTAGCGGCCATTTTTTTCATCATTTTGATCATTTTAAGGGCAATCTCACCAGAGACGCCAGTGTCGATTTCATCAAATACAATCGTTGGTAATTGTACTTTGTCAGCCAATAAATATTTTATTGCGAAAATTAATCGAGAAAATTCACCACCTGAAGCAACACTTTTTATTTCCTGTACCGGGATACCTTTATTCGCTGAAAAAAGTAATTCAACATTATCCATGCCGTGAATTTCAGGAGCGCAGGGACTTATTTTTATTTCCACAACGGCATTTTCAATACCAAGGCCTCTGACCTGATACTGAATGGCTTTTGATAAATCAGAGGAATATTTTTTCCTGTTCAGTGACAGCTTATTTGCTGCTTGGAGCATTATTTTCTCACTGGCAATAACTTCCTTTTGCGCATTTGTTAATGCTCTAGTAGTGTCGGAAATAATTTCCATTTGGCTTTGGAGATTATCTCTAAGCGCGATCAGTTTTTGAACAGATTTTACATTGTGTTTTATTAAAAGTTTATTTAGCGCATCGATAATTTGTTTGACTTCCAAAAGCCTTTCTTGGTCCACATCTATAGCATCGTTTTCCCGAGCAGCCTCTCTGGAAATATCGTCGAGCTCGTAAGCCGAGCTTAAAAGTCTTTCATAAAGATCATTGAGACTTTTTCCCATAGAGGAAAAGGGGGAAAGCAGCTGGACAGCCGTTCTTAAACTATCCACCACATTGAATTCATTCTCGGCAAGAAGTCCATTTATTTGGCCAAGATTTATCTTGATCTCTTCGGCATTTTCAAGCCTTTTGAGTTCCTCTTCTAGCTGCTCCTGATCAATATCGCTAAGGTTTAATGCTTCGAGTTCTTCTAATAAAAATGAGTTGTATTCTCTATTTTTATTATTTTGAGCGGTCTGATCTTGTAGCTTATGAAGGTTTTTCTCAGCGGATGTGAATTTTTTAAATGCAGATTTGTAGCTACTTATCAGATCTTCATGCAGTGCGTACTGATCTAAGACATTTAATTGGTAGATGTTATTACCCAAGTCCAAAGATTCGTACTGCGAATGGACATCCATCAGATAAACACCCAATGATTTCAGAATGTCCAGGGTTACAGGCGTGTCATTGATAAAGCTTCGTGACTTTCCAGCCGGACTTATCTCTCTTCTGATAATACATTCAAGTTCGAAATCAAGATCCAACTGTTCGAATAATACTTTAAAGTTCTCGGATAAAAGAAATGTAGCTTCGATGATGCATTTTTGAGTATCTGAAAATAATGCTTTTGTATCAGCTCTTTTTCCAAGTAACAGACCAATCGCACCGAGCATGATGGATTTTCCAGCGCCTGTTTCACCAGTAATAATGTTAAGCTTCTCAGACGGATTCATCTTAAGATCTGAGATTAATGCGTAATTTTTAATGGATAATGATTGAATCATTATTCTTAATAGGAGTTAGCAGGTTTGAGTAATTGAATAAATGGTAAAATTAGTATGAATTAGTTCATACTTCGTTTTCTATCCAGATTTCGTCTAAATCACTCAAAGGTATTGATAGCAAATGTCTCATGGCATTTTTGATTTGAATTTCTTTCCCTTCCAACTTAATTGGTGTTGCAAAATGAACAGCTCCCGACTTTAAAATAAAATTAAAATATTGATTTTTCCCGAAGTAGGGAGGGAGTTTGCCAATGGGCAGTCTCTTCTGAACCTTAGACATTATTGAATGATGGTTTTAAACTGCTCTGTGCGCGCAGGATCTAAGTCAATAAGTATTTGATACGCCTTTCGTTTATCTGAGGTCTCTGCTTCTTTAAAAATCTGAATCAATTCATTGGATTTAGATTCTAACAACGCCAAAGAGTAGATTGACCTTGGCCTTGATTTATCCGCATTCTGAAACGCTAATAACCAAGACAACATGTTTTGTCTGGCATCATCTGGGTTTTCTAAAAAGATATCCAACCCATCGATATGATAGCTGTAATATCCTTTTCTTACAGGTTCGAAGGTAGTGCTCAAAATATTTTCTGTTAGCCAATACCTATTCCTTACGCTGTTGAATTGTTGCCAACCCGTATAATTTGAGTTTTGTGCGTTATTCACAATTTGTGTTGCTATTTGAAAGAATCTTGTTCCTCCGAGTTCCTCAAATGTATCATAATCATAACCAATGATTAAATAGGCATAGTAGGCTAAAATTGAGGTGAGGTTGTCTGAGAAGGTGTTCTCATTGAAAATCATGGGCTGAGAAGGGAGATACTCGAACTGCCAGTCTCGGTCTGCGAAATTGAAAACTACAGTTTCATAATTGCCTCCAAAAACAGGTCGGGAACTTAAAATTTGCACGGAAGCGCCATACCGACCACCTATTGGGTCACTCTCGTTTGGATCTAATGTAATTATTAGATTACAATTAATACGTTCCTCCAGTTTGAACTCATCATCTGTCCATTTTCTGTCGTTGAGAAATTGGGAAAACGCAGTTTCCATTTCTGTGAAAACATTTCTTTCCGTCGTTTGAATCTGTTGAGCATTTACGACTACTCGGCAATTCAACTCTTGAGCATTTAATCTGACAACAGCGGTGAATAATAAAAATAGCGTGAATATTCTCATAGCTTTCTGGCGATTAAATCAACGAGATCTTTGGCCACTTCTGTTTTACTTTTTAACTCGAAATGGGTCGTATTATTATCCTTATCATAGACGGAAACTTTATTTGTGTCATAGGCAAATCCTGCTCCGGGTGTTTGAAGAGAATTGAGCACAATCATGTCGAGGTTCTTTTTCTTTAATTTCCCTAGTGCGTTGACTTCTTCTGCATCAGTTTCTAAAGCAAAACCTATATTTAGTTGATTTACGGTCTTCAGTAGGCCTAATTCTTTAGCTATATCTGGGTTTGGAATCAATTGAATATCCAAATGGGATTCTTTTTTCTTGATTTTAGTATTGGAGACAGCTGACGGTCTATAATCGGCAACAGCTGCGGCGAATATGCTGATGTTTACTTGAGGGAAGACGCGTTGGGAGGCTTCATACATTTCCAATGCAGATTTGATTTTTATTACCTCAATATTTTTATGATCTGGGTAATGAGCCACTGGTCCGGAAATAAAGATTATTTTGGCTCCTCTTTCTGCTAGTTCATAGGCTAATGACTTCCCCATTTTACCTGTTGAGTGGTTTCCAATGAATCTAACAGGATCAATGGCCTCATGAGTTGGGCCAGACGTGATAAGGACTAATTGACCTTCGAAATCATTGGCTTTCTTAAAATGAGCTTCAATGGCGTCTATAATATGCGCTGGTTCTGCTAGTCGCCCAACACCATTCAGTCCGCTGGCTAGTTCACCATCTTCGGCTGCTATTATTTGATTGCCAAAAGCGGTAAGGAGACTAAGATTATGCTTTGTGCTGGGATGTTGATACATATCCAAATCCATAGCAGGCGATATCATGACAGGGCATCTCGCTGATAGGTAGACAGCAGTTACTAAATTGTCGCAAAGACCATGCGCAAACTTGGCTATTGTATTGGCTGTTGCTGGCGCAACGACTATTAAGTCTGCCCATAGCCCCATCTCCACATGATTGTTCCATTCACCCTCTTCGTTTTTCTTGAAGCTGCTTTTAACGGGATTTTTGGATAATGTACCTAAGGTAATTGGAGAGATAAAAGACTTGGCATCATCTGTCATGATGACGCGTACGTCTGCCTTAGCCTTTACAAGTAAACGAATAAAAAAAGCGGTTTTGTACGCTGCTATTGAGCCACAAACCGCTATGATTATTTTTTTACCTTCCAGCATTACTGCTGTTTATGCGTCTAATGAATCAACATCTGGTCTTCTGAAAGAGAGCTTATCTTCAAGAAACTCTTCCGTTGCTAGCGTAGAAGGTTTCGGCATTCTTTCATAAAATTTTGAGATTTCGATTTGCTCTCTATTCTCAAAAATTTCTTCTAGATTATCTACAGAGGATGCGAATTCTGCTAATTTAGAATTAAGCTCTTCTTTGGTCTGAGCACTAATTTGTCTTGCTCTTTTTCCTACAATTGCAATCGATTCATAGATATTTCCAGTTTTATCTGCGAGATCTTTATTATTTCTAGTTATCAATGCTGCCTGTGTCGCCATCATTATTTTATTTAATTCCCCTTATTTTGATCTGCAAATATAGCTAATTGTTCAATGCTATCAGCATAATATTTTTCAGCTTTTTTTATATATTCAGTATCTGGGTGTTTGTCAATGTATTTTTGATAAAGATCAATTGTTTTTCGAAAACGTTTTTCCTGTACTTTTAAAATACTTGAGCTTGCGAGATCAAAAGAAGTTTCAATTGCTAGGAAGCCAATTTCCACATTGAATTTTGAGTCGGGGAAGTCGTATTGAAAATTATCTAATGCCACCAATGCTGCTTTATATCGTCTTAGTTTATAATACAACTTGGCATTTTCGTAAGCCTTCTTCTCCAATTTCACCTGCAATTCATCAATCAAATCATCGGCCTTCACGGAAAATTCTGATTGTGGATATTTGTTTAAGAAGTTTTGCAGAGATGCAATAGCTTCATAAGTACTTGTCTGATCTAAACTTGGTTCCGGACTTTGAAGATATAGAGAGTATGCATTCATGTAAATGGCCTCCATCAAATACTCACTTCGACCGTATACTTCACTAAAAAGACTGAAGTAATGAGAACTTAGAATGTATTGCCTCTGATAAAAATAAGTGTAGGCATAATAGAAATTTGCAAGTTCTGCCTCTTTCGTACCTCTAATGATAGGAAGAATTTCTTCAAACAGCGTGCCTGAACGAAAATAGTCTTCTTCTTCATAATATGCTAGTGCTGCTTCGTACTTGACTTTCCAATCCGCACTTTTTTGTATTTTCTTGAATTTCGTACAGCTTGATACAGCAATAATCAAGATGACTAATGAAAATACTTTAATGATATATTTCCCCATGTTTTTCAAATAGAGCGCAAACTTAGTTTTTTTAAATATTTTTATCCTCACTGGTCATCAACACTTCTGATAAGAGTTTTTGTCGCCTTTGGATTTGAGGGTCTTATTACTGCATTTGGGACGGTAGATGATCCACTCGTATTTGTTGAGTTTGAATTATTCGCATTCCGACCAAAATTATTATTTTCGTCATTATTTCTACCACCAGTTTTTCCTTTAGTGTCTTGATTCGACTTGTTCGAAGTAACACTATTTTCATTATTGTTATAATCGATCTCTTCTTGTTGGTTAATTCTTGGCGTACTCACTGAGTCTGCCAGTAAAAGACTATCATAATTTAGATCTGGATTGAGATAATAAGCGACATCAAAAAGTTTTGGTCTTTTTTCAATGCTCCAATTGAAGCCTGCTAATCGCTGAATGTCAGGTGTGAGTTCATGCGGGGGAATAAATTGGGCTTCAGGGCTAACATACACTCTGAAATAAGACAGTCTTTGCAGTGAATCAAAGGCAATTTTCATACTGCTGCAAAATATTTTATTCATTCCTAAAACCCGAGTATCATTGTCTTCTAAGCCGTAAAAAAGCATTTCGCCATTACCAACAACATCTATATTTGAAATTTTATTGTCTTTAAAAACGGCCATCATATTTCTTCCTTTGATTTGGTTGAAATTCGAAATAGTATCCTTTGAGATAATGAAAGCATTTTTTCTGAGCTTCATATTATCAATCGTTTGGTTTCTGATTTCCATGTTTATGGTATCAGAGATTATTTGGCTCTTCTTATTCCACATTATTGGGTTTTTGTAGAACCTAATCAAGGAATCCGTCTGAAAATAGGCCATAGAATCAGCAATACCTTGAAGTCCTATTTTGTAAATTTTCACATCATAATAGGCTAGAATTCTTTTCATTGAGTCATATTCACTTTCGACAGCCGTCAAGGTGTCAGCAGAGAGGTAGAGCGTATCATTCTGCATTATTTTTTTCATTAGCGGCAAGCCGTAGATTTTGCTTAATCCGCTTTGCTTATCATAAAAACCTTCATTACCTATAATGATAACATCTTTCGATTTCGCGGTTAAGGATACATTGCCTTCCGCTTTGTAGTATTTGTTTTGTTCATCAAAATAGAGTCTATCGCCTTTGAGGAAATAATCTGTAGTCTCAATATAGCCATCGACAAAGGCAGATTCATCAGTCACCGTTTTAAACTCTCCACCTTTGGATATAAGCTTGCTGCCATCATCCGTAATTATCTCTGTGGGACCATAGGTGTAAGCGATCTTGGTTTCAGTATTATATTTTAACGTATCCGTTTTTAATATAAAATCTTTGGTAGTAAGCACCACATCTTTTTGAAACAGGGCATAATCTTTATTAGCATGAAACTCTGCCTTGCCACTCGTAAGAATGTTAGTTGTGTCCACTAACCGCCCATTGTTGAAGTAATAAGCTATCTCTGTGTTGAAATCGTAATCTAAAAAATCTGTATAAAGTTTGTTTTCTCCTCGGACATAGACCACATCTTCACGAAGTTTGGCATTTCTCTCATCGCCATTGTAGATAAGTTTTTGTGATGTTATAATGGTAGAGTCATCTACTATTTTGACATGTCCAAAAGCCTCCATCTCATTTCGCCTTTTATAGAAATAGGAGCTGTCGCAGTATATCGTGGTAGATTCTTGTTTGAAAACGACGTTTTCAGTGAGTATACGCACTCTTTCTCCCTGCCTTTTTCCAAACTCAAGAACACCAGCATCATAGCTGATCTTATCTACTTTCTGACTTTTTAAAGTAGCGGTGGATAATAAAATTATCAGGATTGATAATACGTATTTCAGTAACTTTCCCATTGAGTGTGCAAAACTAATAATACTAACGTTAGTCTATTGGTGTCAGATATGTTTGAAAGGTTTTTAACAATAATTAAGACGGATTCTCTGATTGAACCATCAGATAAAGTTCTTTTGGCTGTTTCGGGAGGTTTAGATTCCATGGTACTATGGAGTCTTTTTAGGCGAGTCAACTACAATTTTGGTATTTGTCATATAAACTATGGCCTAAGAGGAGAGGATTCAGAGGCTGACGAAACATTGGTTTCAAGTACCGCTCACGAAGACCAATGCGCACATCATTTTAAGCGAGTTGCAGGAGATGCATGGCTTACCAAGCAATCTGTCCAGATGAGGGCTCGAGAGATACGTTATAAGTTTTTCGAAGAAGTGGTTGATGAGTTCGGCTATGATATTATCTGTACCGCGCATCATTTGAACGATAATTTGGAGACAGTCTTACTCAATTTTGTGAAAGGAACAGGAATTTCTGGGTTGACCGGCATGAATGTAAAAAGGGGAAATATTGTGCGACCTCTTTTGTCTTTTACTAAACAAGAATTGAAAAGCTATGCCATCGAGAATGGCGTTGCTTGGCGGGAAGATCAATCAAACACTACTAGCAAGTATCAAAGAAACCTGATAAGGAATGAAGTCGTTCCTCTCCTTAAAAAGCTTAATCCTGCTTTGGAAGAGACTTTTTTGAAGAACGTTGGTTATCTTCAAGGAGCTGAGCAAGCTTTAAAAGCAAGTGCTTCGGAAATTAGAGAAGCGAATTTTGTTATCAAAAAAGACTACCGATTGCTTCAGTTAGATTGGTTTGATCAAAGCCAATTGAACGAAGCGATACTTTATGAATTGCTAAAAGAATATGGACTAAACTCCGACCAACTCGCAGACTTGATTCAAGCAATCTTCTTGGGGAAATCAGGGAAGATTTTCGAGACGCTTACGCATCAGATTTTATTAGACAGGCATTCATTAATGATTCAAAGTGCAAACGAAAAAAAGGAGTTAATTGATCTTGCGCTTAAGATTTCGGACGATAAAATGACTTTGCCAAAAGGCACCATTCATTTGAATATGATACAATCTCCCATTACAATTATTAAAGATCGAAATCGAGCATATTTGAATAAAGGAAAGCTTAATTTTCCATTGAGATTGAGAAACTGGGAGCGAGGAGATTGGTTTGTGCCTTTAGGGATGAAGGGAAAAAAATTAGTTAGCGATTTTATGATTGACTTAAAAATCCCTTTATCCTTGAAAAAAGACATATTAGTGCTGGTCAGTGGGGAAGATATCGTTTGGGTTGTTGGCTATAGAATTGATGATCGATATAAAATGAATGGTCAAACAACGGAGTTATTAATGCTGGAATATGAAACTTTTTAAATTTTTTCAGAAGAGACATTCGGACAAGGATCTTCAAATGTTTGACTTTCTAAGAAAGGCAGAGATATTAGAAGCCCTTACGGATGATGAATTAGCCCATTTTTTACCCTACTTATACTTGAGGGAATACAAGAAAAACGAAGTGGTCTTCTTTTCGGGAGATCCTAGTCATGCTTTATATATGGTCAAAAAAGGGATAGTTACTTTAAATCTTGATATTGAAGACACGTTTGAAAAGCTGATGACCATGCGAAATGGTCGACTTTTTGGTGATAATGCACTTTTACCTAATACAAAGCGTATTTATTCTGCAATTGTGGAGACCGAGCAAGTTTCTTTGTATGTTTTGCCAAAGGAAAATGTGCAAGAGATCATGAACAACCATCCACTGATAAAAGCGAAAATCATGTCCGCTTTTTCCAAAAGATATAACGATTACACTGCTAGGCTCTTTTCTGTTTATAAATCGAGTTTAGGATTTTTTGATTTGAATACGGTTTACTCTGGCGCATAGTTTTAATTTAAACAGTCAGTGATTAGCTTTGAGAAAATCGATAAAATTTCACTTTTAAATCCCGAATAAATGAAAGTTACAGTTGTAGGAGCAGGTGCTGTAGGAGCAACTTGCGCTGAAAATATTGCCAGAAAGCAACTTGTTGAAGAGTTAGTTTTGCTCGATATCAAAGAAGGTCTTGCTGAAGGTAAGGCAATGGATATGATGCAAACAGCTACACTCAATGGGTTCGAAACAAAGATCATAGGCTCGACCAATGACTATTCGAAAACGGAAGGTTCTGATGTTGTCGTTATTACCTCGGGTCTGCCAAGAAAACCAGGTATGACACGTGAAGAATTGATTGGTACAAATGCTGGAATCGTGAAATATGTAACTGATAATATTTTAAAATATTCTCCGGATACGATTCTTATTGTAATAAGCAATCCGATGGATACCATGACTTATTTGTCTGCTAAGGCCAGTGGTCTTCCGAAGAATAGAGTCATTGGAATGGGTGGAATTCTGGATAGTAGTCGATTTAAATACAGATTGTCTGAGGCGATCAAATGCTCTCCCAATGACCTACAAGGTGTGGTGATTGGTGGTCATGGTGATACAACGATGATTCCTTTGATTAACCATGCAACCTACAATTCTTCACCAGTGTCAAATTTCTTGAGTGCTGAGGAACAAGAAAATGTAGTGAAAGAAACAATGGTTGGCGGTGCTACATTGACAAAATTAATTGGTACTTCCGCGTGGTATGCTCCTGGTGCTGCTGGTGCCTTTCTTGTGGAAAGCATCGTAAGAGATCAAAAGAAACTTTTCCCTTGCTGTGCATATCTCGAAGGAGAATATGGACAAGATGATATCTGTATTGGCGTGCCTGTTGTTATTGGAAAAAATGGCATTGAAAAGATCGTCGAGTATGACTTAAGCGATGCTGAAAAAGAAAAATTCCAAGCCAGTGCTGATGCTGTGAGAAAAATGAATGATGTATTGGTGGACATGAAAATGGTCTAAACCAAATATTTATATTTGATTTAAGCCGCAGAACGCGGCTTTTTTTGTTCTTATCTAAAAAGTCTTATGATTGCAAAGTACGATCAAATAATAGCACAAAGTGATTTAATCAGTAGAGACCTAAGTTGGCTACACTTCAACTATCGTGTGCTCGATCAAGCCAAAAAGGAAGGAAGGTCACTTTTTGATAAACTCAAGTTTCTGGCCATTACAGCCTCAAATGCTGATGAGTTTTTTATGATAAGGATCGGTAGTTTGTATAATTATCTTGATTATGGAAAGGATAGAATTGACTATTCTGGATTAAGAGCAGTCCCCTTTAAGATGAAGCTTTTTAACGAAGTAACTGGTTTCACCAATGAGAGGAATAGACTTTATATTGAAGAATTAAAACCAGAGTTTGCTAATCACAAATTTCAGATTTTGAAATATGGAAATCTAGAAAAACGCGAACAATCAAAAGTTACTAACTATTTTGATAAGATAGTTTTCCCAATGCTGACACCAATGGTGTTTGATCCTTACCATACTTTTCCAGTATTGGTAAATAATATTTTGATTTTTGGCGTAGTGTCCAAGTCAAAAGGAGCAAAGGAGAAAAAGAAAATGTCCTTTATCCAGATACCGCAAAATTTACCGCGATTTTATGAAATCGAAAGGAAAGAACAGATCATATTCGTTCCTATAGAAGAGGTAGTAAGAGCGCATATTCATGAGCTTTTTAAAAATGTCGATATTATCAGTTCAACCTTGTTTAGAGTCACTAGAAATGGAGATTTTACACTTGAAGAATCAGAGGACGATGAGGTGAATTTTATCGATGAGGTAAAGAAGAAGCTCAAAACGAGAAAAACGGGTCGTGTTGTTAGATTAGAAGTAGAAGAGATACATGATAAATGGTTATTAAAGCAATTAAGAACCAAGTATACCCTTGAACCTGAGAATATTTTTTTCACACAGGAAGAAGCGCTTATAGATTATACAGGGCTTTGGCAGATTGTAGGGAATGAAGACTTTGCGGAGTTTCAGCCTGTACTTCCGACCCCAGTTCCTCCAATAAGTATGGCGGAGTACGAGCATCAGGACATGTTTAAGATTCTCAAAGATCGAGACATTCTGCTTCATCACCCATACAATACGATTGACCCATTACTGGACTTGCTTGATCAGGCAGCAGAAGACCCGAATGTACTATCAATAAAGTTGACAATCTATCGACTGGCGAAAGACTCTCGGGTAGTGAATGCCTTGTTGAATGCGGCGGAGAATGGGAAACACGTATCGGTACTTTTCGAAGTAAAAGCACGGTTTGATGAAGAGAACAACCTTAAAGAGGCACAACGTCTTCAAAAAGCCGGATGCTTTGTGATATATGGTGTGAGTAGCTTAAAAACGCATACTAAGTTATTGTTGATCGTTAAGCGAGAAAAGGATAAGGTTACTCGATTTGTACATATGTCGAGTGGCAACTACAATGAGAAGACGTCAAAGTTGTATACAGATTTAAGCCTTTTGACGACCAATGAAACGTATGCCAATGATGTACAGGAATTCTTTAATGTAATTACTGGACACTCCATGCCGGACGATTATGATTATCTGATTACCGCGCCTCGGGAAATGCGGACGAAGTTGATCAACTATATCAAGAAGGAATCGGAAAACGCACAAAATGGATTGCCATCTGGCATTGTGTTGAAATTAAACTCTTTGCAAGATAGCGATACTATTTTCGCACTTTATGAGGCTGCAAAGGCAGGAGTGCAGATAAAATTGATGGTCAGAGGGATTTGTTGTCTTCGTCCAGGAAGAGTAGGGTTGAGCGAAAATATCAGCGTGAGATCACTTGTTGGCGAGTATCTTGAGCACTCAAGAATTTACTATTTCCACAATAATGGAGATCCTCTGGTTTATTCAGGTAGTGCCGATATGATGGTAAGAAGTTTTGATAGGAGATTAGAATCATTGTTTCTGATATCAGATAAGCTATTGAAGCAACAGGCGATTAATATCTTGGCCTACAACCTTAAGGACAATATCAATACCTACGAGATGCAAGAGGATGGTTCTTTTCAAGTGATTACGCCCTTAGAAGGCGAGAGAGTTTTCAATGTTCACAAGGAATTCTACAAGGTTAAGAGGGAAACCATCATGGCTGCAAAGTTATTTTGACCGTACTTTAAGTCATATTAATAAAAAAGGAAACAGATATAGTAAGTGATAGAAAAGGTGCTTTTTAAAAATAGGCA
>JBLIIJ010000073.1:0-20198 GCA_047635055.1 Cyclobacteriaceae bacterium
TTTTTCTACGCTGATCATGGCGAGGGTATTCCACGTGGTAAGACCAATGGTATTGGCCTTGGCTACCGTGTTCCTTTTATTGTTTCGGCTCCAGAAAATTTTCAATACCTGCTTTCTGATGTGAAAAGTGATGAACTGCTAGATTTTACCGACTTAGCAGCTACTATGATGAGTCTTACTGGAGCGGAAAAGCCTGAATATCTAAACGGAAGAGCCTTTTTAGGAGACCAAAGAAGAGCAGGTCCTGATCTGCTTTATTTGTCATCAGATCGGGCGGATAATGGAGCGGATATGGTACGCTCGGTTACAGATGGTCGCTACATTTACTCCAGAAATTTCATGTCTTACATTCCCGAACTTCGATACATCCGGTATATGGAAATAGCAAAGATGAAGCAGATCATGCGCCAAGATTTGGGCGCTGGTTTATTGGATGATTTTCAGGAAAGTCTTTTTGAGCCCAGAGCTATCGAGAGCCTATATGACTTGGAAGCAGACCCATGGGAGGAAAATAATCTTGTTGGGAAAACAGATTATGATTCTTTGGTTACAGTATTTAGGAACGCCATGATTAAAGAGCTGACCCGAGTGAGTGACATACTGTTTCTTCCTGAGTATGAAATAGGGGAGCTACAAAATTCCACGACAGCCTATGAATTTCGCCTGAGTGAAGAGTATAATATTTCTGCTATTTTGGAAGTGGCTATGTTATCTGGGCAGATGGGTGAGGAGGTTGCACAAAAGCAAATTGAACTGCTTAGACATGAGAATAAATTGATCCGTTATTGGGCAGCTACAGGTTTGAAATCACAGCCAAAAGGCATTCTTGCTAACTACAAAAAGCAGATATTGAGGGCCAGTGCTGATCCATATCCGCCAGTAGCTATTTTAGGCGCAATGATTGCTTTTGATTATTTTGAAAACAAAAAGGCACAGTCAGCGATCGCACATTTTTGTACTAGTGATAATGAGCATATTGCATTAGCAACCCTCAATCACCTCCTGTATATAGATAGCCCTGAACCATATATTGATGCGGTAAGATCGGTTTTGGAAATGGATAGAAGTGTGCCTGTGAGATCTGCGTGCTACGATTTTCTAGGCGCATTAGGATTGGTACCCGATGATATGGCGCATTTGGATTAGAGATAAAAATTATTTTTTAAACAATATTAAAGCTAATTGCAAAAGCTTTTATTCTTGGATCAAGGTTTAGTTAAACTGTGGTATTGGTCTACTCCTAATTTTGCTCAAAGGCTATTCAGTATTTATTTTTTAAATATATTCGCTCCGATCAATTCAAAAAGTACTATTCTGAAAAATTTAAATTCTACCGTCACCAACTCATCCTACGAGTGCACCATTACTGCGGATTGTGCAGTCTTTGGATTTCAAGACAATGAAGTAAAACTATTATTAGTCAAACGATCGATTGAGCCTTTTAAAGACTTTTGGCTATTGCCAGGAGGAATTATGGGGGAAGGACAAACGTTAGAGGAAGCAGTAAATAATGTACTTTTTAATCTTACGGGAATAGAAGGCATTCATCAATACCAAGTTAGGACATACAGTGATATAGGCCGTCATCCTGTAAAAAGAGTAGTTACAGTTTGCTATTATGCATTGGTAAAGCCAGAAAATCATCCGGTCATTGCCAAGGATTATGTCTCTGAAGTTGCCTGGTTTTCCTTGAAGGATATTCCTGAATTAGGTTTTGATCATGGGAAATTTGTGAATGATGCATGGAATAAACTCAAAGAAAATCTTGAACAGAACTTGACCTTTGGTGAGCTACTACCCGAAAAATTCACTTTAAAAGAACTACAGGATCTTTTTGAAAGTATTCTTGGAGAACCGCTCGATCGGCGAAATTTCCGAAAGAAAATACAACAAATGGACCTTCTCGAATCTACAAAAGAGAAAAAACCGGGAGTAAAGGGTGGTCCGGAATTGTACAAATTGAAAAAGTAGTTTCGCTGTTTATTTGGTGGTTTTTTAAAGTGTGTATATATTACACATAATAAAACTATCAATGATGAGATTACCCCTGCTCTTAACTGCTTTTTTGATATTCACAGCCTGTGACAAGCAAAAAGCAATACTACTTATTAACGAATCTGACCTTGATCTTGAAAATCAACCAATAGTTGTTTTACGATCCTATTTTGACCTGAGCGCTGATGATTTCGTACAATTGACTAATTCAAAAGGAAAGGTTATTACCGCACAGCACGATGATATCGATGGTGATGGTCAATGGGATGAAATAGGGTTGGCGCTTGATTTTACATCAAAAGAAGAAATTGCAATAAAGTATGAAACTGTCGAAGAAGCAGGTCTTCAAGTTTTTCCTATTAAAACTGCTGCTTACTTAGGTGTGAGCGAAAAAAGAGACGGAAATTTTCAATCCGTAAGCCAAAATACGCGCCCAGATGATCATGTGGCGCAAAGCACACCTTTTTTATACCAATATGAAGGGCCAGGATGGGAAAGTGATTTGGTGGCCTTTCGAGGTTATTTCGATAGTCGCAACGGTAAAGATATCTTTGGAAAGACGACTTCTGACTTGAAAATTCATAAAATAGGTCTCAGCGGAAACTACCACGAGTTACAGGATTGGGGCATGGATATATTGAAAGTTGGCAACTCGCTTGGTGCTGGTGCAATTGCTATTTTGAAAAACGATTCGCTCTATCGCCTAACAAAGACATCCAATGCGACTTTTAGAAAAATAGCACAAGGTCCAGTAAGATCAGTCATTGAACTTGACTATCAAGGTTGGGATGTTGTTGGAGAAAAATATAATCTTAAAGAGACGATTTCCATATGGGCAGGCAAGCGTCATTATGAGAGCGTGATTTCTTTTAGCGGAAGCGAAAAGGACACATTGGTCACCGGCTTGGTTAATTTAAAAAACCTAACATCAAATAAGCTGAACGTACGTGGTAGCAATATACTTTACACACATGGTAGACAAAGCGAGAATAAAGATATGCTCGGCATGGCGGTCGTTGTTCCAGAGGAAAACATAGTTATGTTTTCGGAAGCGCCGAAAAAAGGAAGCGGCATTACCAACACCTATACTGCCATGTTAAAGCCAGTAGATGGTATTTACCAGTTTTCTTTTTATGTTGGTTGGGAAGCAGAAAATCGATCCTTTCAAGACGAAGCGTTCTTCATCGAAGCGTTAGAAAAGCTGACTACCTCGCAACAAAATACGATAACAATTAAAATCTCAAACTAGATGAAAAAATTACAATATGGTTCTCATCCAGAGGATGTAAAAAGATTTACGACACAAGAGCTTAGAGATCGCTTTTTGATCGAAGACCTGATGCAAGAGGGCGCAATAAACGCCACTTATACAATGCACGATCGTATGGTCGTTATTGGTGCCGTTCCTACGACTAAGCCCTTGATGTTATCGGCTTACGAAGAATGGACTAAGTCTGAATATTTCCTTGCGAGAAGAGAACTCGGAATTATCAATTTGGGTCAAGGTGGAAAAGTAACTGTCGATGGTGAGGTATTCGAACTCGCTCATCTCGATTGCTTGTATGTTGGTAAAGGCAAAAAGGAGATTTCATTCGAAAGTGCGGATGCGAAAAGTCCAGCAATGTACTATGTGAATTCGTGTCCGGCGCATGCTACTTATCCGACCAAAAAGGCGGTGCTAGACGATGCAAATAAAGTAAATCTTGGAAGCAATGAGAACGCTAATGAACGTACGATCTACCAATATATTCATGAAACTGGAATAGAAAGTTGTCAATTGGTCATGGGATTCACCAGACTTCACCCCGGAAGTATTTGGAACACGTTTCCGCCACATACACATTTTAGAAGAATGGAAGTGTACTTTTATTTTGATGTTCCTGAAGATCAGTTGGTCATGCATTTTATGGGTGAACCTACGGAAACACGTCATTTAGCGATGCATAATAATCAAGGGGTGATTTCTCCAGAATGGTCTATTCATAGTGGAGCAGGCACCTCTAATTATTCATTTGTTTGGTCAATGGCTGGCGAAAACAAGGCTTTTACAGATATGGATGGTCAGTCAGTTTCTTCTATTCGATAGTTATGATACTAGATTCATTTAGTTTAAAAGGAAAAACCGCTTTGGTCACTGGCTGCAAAAGAGGCATTGGTAAAGCGATGGCAGAAGGCTTGGCAGAAGCAGGAGCCAATATAATTGGAGTATCTGCTTCTTTGGAGTTGACAGGAAGTGATGTATCGAAGGTTGTGGAAAATCTTGGTCGCACGTTCAAAGCGTATCAATGCGATTTTGCCAATCGAGAAAATTTAAAAGCCTTTTTAGAGAAGGTCATAGCTGAAAACGAGCAAATTGATATTCTGGTAAATAATGCTGGGACGATCATGCGTAAGCCTGCGGCAGAGCACCCTGATGAGTATTGGGATCAGGTCATTGAGGTCAATCTCAACGCTCAGTTCATTATATCTCGAGAAATAGGGAAAGGTATGATAGCGCAAGGAAGTGGAAAAATCATATTTACGGCATCACTGTTGACTTTTCAAGGCGGAATAACCGTTCCGGGATATGCTGCGAGTAAAGGAGCCATCGGTCAGTTAACCATGGCTTTGTCCAACGAATGGGCATCCAAAGGCATCAATGTCAATGCGATTGCTCCTGGATATATAGCCACAGATAATACACAAGCACTTAGAGAAGATACAGATAGAAATGAGTCTATTCTTTCTCGAATTCCTGCCAATCGATGGGGTGAACCGGAAGATTTTAAAGGACCATTGGTTTTTCTCGCAAGCGAAGCTTCCAGGTATATGAACGGGTCTATTATAACCGTAGATGGCGGATGGATGGGGAGGTAGTATTACGTTGTTAATACGATAATCATTATTACACCTTCTTTAGTTTATTCTAAAAAACGAAAATGTAAAATATGTAACCTAAAATTACAAATCCCAACATACTGTGTATATATTACACGAAATAACAATTTTGTTAAGTTTATTGAAATCATGTGGCAAGAGCTATTATTTTTTATCATTCTTCCTACTGCCTCGTCAATCGATTTTTTTACAAATACTGAATTTAAAATATGCATCCAAAATATAACGAGCTAGAAGGAAAAGTTGCAGTCGTCACTGGTGGTGGTGGTGTTCTTTGCAGCGCCATGGCACGCGCATTAGCAGCCCAAGGCATGAAGGTCGCCATTCTTGATTTGAAAGAAGAGGTAGCGGTTACTGTTGCCAAAGAAATAGCAGCAAGTGGCGGAATGGCCATTGGTGTAAAAGCCAATGTACTTGACGTGGACAGTCTGAAGGCAGCACATACTAAAATCAACGAAACCTTTGGTAAATGTGATATTCTCGTCAATGGCGCGGGTGGAAATCATCCAAAAGGCACCACGAGTAAAACGCATCTTTTTGCCGAAGACCTTCAAAGCACCGAAGAGTTGAAGACCTTCTTCGATCTGGATCCAGAAGGAATACAGTTTGTATTTAATCTCAATTTTATTGGGACACTCTTGCCTACACAGGTTTTCGCAAAAGATATGGTTGGCAGGGAAGGTTGCTCGGTGATCAACGTTTCGTCCATGAATGCATTTACTCCTTTGACCAAAATACCTGCGTACAGTGGAGCGAAAGCTGCGGTAAGCAACTTTACGCAATGGTTGGCAGTACATTTTTCAAAAGTCAATATTCGTGTGAACGCTTTAGCTCCCGGATTTTTTCTTACCGATCAAAATAGAAGCTTGTTGACAAAACCGGATGGTTCTTTAACCGATAGAGGAAATGTCATCATAGACCATACACCGATGGGCAAGTTTGGTGAGCCTGAAGACTTGGAAGGCACTTTGCTTTGGCTGTGTAGTCAAGGCTCAAAGTTCATCACCGGCGTAGTGATTCCTATCGATGGTGGGTTTAGTTCATTTAGTGGTGTTTGATTAAAGCAAAATAAGATATGAGTTTAGAGCAAACCTGGAGATGGTATGGACCAAACGATCCAGTCTCCTTAGAAGATATCAAAATGGCTGGAGCAACAGGCATAGTCACAGCGCTTCACCATATTCCTAACGGCGAAGTGTGGACGGAAGAAGAAATTCTTAAACGCAAAGCGGATGTAGAAGCGACAGGACTGACTTGGTCTGTGGTCGAAAGTATTCCAGTGCATGAGGATATCAAACGACGATCAGGAAAATTTGAATTATACATTGATCATTATCAAAAAAGCATTTCCAACCTTGGTAAATGTGGAATAGACATTGTCTGTTACAATTTTATGCCCGTACTGGATTGGACAAGAACGGATTTAGCATTTGAGGTCAGTGATGGATCAAAAGCCTTGAGATTTGATGTTATCGAATTTGCTGCTTTTGAGCTCTTTTTGATGCAGAGAAAAGGAGCCGAGGAGTATTATTCGGAGGAGAAAAAGGTATTGGCTCGCGCGGTATTTGATAAGATGCCTGACGACAAAAAGAAACTTTTGGTCAACAATATTATCGCAGGGTTACCAGGAGCTGAAGAGGGCTACTCACTTGAACAGTTTCAGCAAGTGCTCGATTCATATAGTGAGATTGATGCGGCTAAACTCAAAGAAAATCTCTTCGCATTTCTAAAAGAAATCATCCCTAAAGCGGAGAAAGCAGGTGTATTGATGGCTATTCATCCAGATGATCCACCATTTCCGATATTGGGTTTACCAAGAGTAGTGAGCACGGAGCAAGATGCATTAGAGTTGCTGAGTGCGGTAGATAGTAAGTACAACGGACTTTGTTTTTGTACAGGTTCTTATGGTGTGCGTGCAGACAATGATTTGGCAGGTATGGTTCAGCGATTAGGCAGCAAAATCAATTTTATACATTTACGAAGTACCAAGAGAGACAAACAAGGTAATTTCCATGAAGCAGACCATCTTGATGGCGATGTAGATATGTATGCCGTGATGAAAAACCTTATTTTGGAACAGAAAAAACGCGTAGCGGAGGGAAGAGCGGACAGCAGAATGCCGATGCGACCAGATCATGGACATCAAATGTTGGATGATCTTCGAAAGAAGACTAACCCTGGTTATTCGGCCATCGGTCGGTTACGTGGACTTGCAGAGCTACGAGGATTGGAATTAGGAATCAGAAAATCAATAGAGGACAAATGAAGCCATTTTTAGATAAAGATTTCCTGTTATATTCAGAAACAGCCAAGTCATTATACCATGACTATGCCGCTGAGATGCCGATCATCGATTACCACTGCCATTTGTCACCAAAAGACATAGCGGAGGATCGGATTTTCAATAATATCACCGAAGCTTGGCTGGAAGGTGACCATTATAAATGGCGTGCAATGCGTGCCAATGGTGTCGATGAAGCATATATCACCGGACATAAATCGCCAAAAGAGAAATTTCGGAAATGGGCGGAAACAGTGCCCGATACGTTTAGGAATCCGCTTTTCCATTGGACACATCTTGAATTACAAAGGTATTTTGATATTCATGAAATTCTTAACGCCGATACCGCTGACAATATTTATGAAGAGGCATCTAATAAGCTCAAGAGTAAAGAATACTCATGTAGAGGACTACTCCAAAAAATGAATGTCCGCATGGTAGGAACTACAGATGATCCATGCGATGATTTGGCATATCATAAGCAGCTGAGAGACGAAGGATTCGAAGTGAAAGTGCTACCAACTTTCAGACCTGACAAGCTATACGCAGTGGAAAATCTGTCCACTTATAAGGAATATTTAGCGCTACTATCGACAGTCACGGATATTAAGATCGATGGAATTGCAGCTTTTCTGAAGGCCGTTAAAATCAGGATTGACTTTTTTCACGAAGTAGGGGGAAGGCTTTCCGATCACGGATTAGAGCAATTGTATCTTAATGCCTACAGTAAAGAGGAAGCGGAAACGATATTCCAACAGATCCTAAATCAAAAAGCACTGTCACAAGAGGAGATTGACCGCTTCAAGATGTTTGTGATTATCGAACTGTCAAAAATGTATCATGAAAAAGGCTGGACACAGCAGTTTCACCTTGGGGCTATCAGAAATAATAACGATCGCATGCTGCGTACTTTAGGGCCTGATACTGGTTTTGACTCTATCGGCGATTTTCCTCAAATTTCCTCATTATCTCAGTTTTTCAATCGTCTCGATGGGTCAAATCAACTCGCTCAGACGATAGTTTATAATCTTAACCCTGCTGATAATGAAGCATTGGCAACCATGATTGGTAATTTCAATGATGGGACCATCGCTGGTAAAATGCAGTTTGGTTCTGGCTGGTGGTTTATGGATCAAAAAGAGGGTATGGAAAGACAAATAAATACACTTTCAAATCTTGGGCTTTTAAGTCGTTTCATCGGTATGCTTACCGATAGTAGAAGTTTTCTTTCCTTTCCAAGACACGAATATTTTCGACGTATTTTATGTAACCTTATCGGGGAGGATGTGGAATCAGGGCAACTGCCGAATGATGTCGCATGGCTAGGAAAACACGTGCAGAATATATGCTATTACAATGCAAGACAATACTTTGGGTTTTATAAAAATGACTGATGTCTAAAAACGCCGTTTTCTTCTTTACGCTACTCTTTTTTATTATTGGATCCTGTTCGGATCAAAGAGTAGTAAAAACGCTCAAGCTTGGGCATTCGCTAGACACTAAACATCCAGTTCACCTCGGCATGGTCAGAATGGCTGAGCTGGTGGAAGAGAAATCAGCGGGCAAATTAAAAATTCAAATCTACCCTTCAGGGCAACTAGGTGGAGAGCGGGAATGTCTGGAGCTTTTGCAAATTGGAAGTTTGGCCATGACCAAAGTCTCTGCTGCCGTGTTGGAGAACTTTGTTCCTAATTTTGAAGTGCTCGGTCTTCCGTATTTATTCAGAGATGATGCGCATTCCTATGAAGTTTTGGACGGACCAATTGGGGAGGATTTGCTAGCACAAGGCGAAAAGTTTAGATTTAGAGGCTTGTGTTTTTATGATGCCGGTGCAAGAAGTTTTTATACCAAAGAGAGACCAGTCAACGAGCCAAAAGATATAAAGGGGTTGAAGATCCGGGTTATGAAAAGTGCCACAGCGGTGAATATGGTCAATGCGCTTGGCGGTTCTCCTACACCGATTTCCTTTGGAGAATTATATGCTGCTTTGCAGCAAGGCGTAGTAGATGGCGCGGAAAATAATCCACCAAGTTTTTATACCAGTAGGCATTATGAAGTTTGTAAATTCTACTCGTTGGATGAGCATACGATGATACCTGATGTATTACTTATCAGTATGGAATGGTGGGAGAACCTGACCGAAGAAGAAAAAATTTGGGTAAAATCAGCCGCTAAGGAATCTGTTAGCTACGAGCGAGAGGTATGGGCAAAGTCGGTGGAAGAATCCTTGAAAGCTGTAGCAGCGGCAGGAGTGGAGATTATTCGGCCGGACAAGTCAAAATTCGAAGAGAAAGTGATGTCTATATATGAGTCATACAAGACACAAGTAGAAAAATACAAGCTCATAAACCAAATCAAATCCGTAGGAAATGAGAAATAACGTAGATAAATTTTTAGGGCTATTCTTGGCGCTGTTGATGAGCTTAATGGTAGTTAATGTGCTTTGGCAGGTTATTTCAAGATATATTCTTGGGTCTCCCAGTGTCTTCACAGATGAGTTGGCAACTTTTATGCTCATATGGGTCGGGCTTTTAGGCGCGGCTTATGCAACAGGTCATAAGAGACATTTGGCCATTGATATTCTTCCGAATCAACTAGAAGGCGATAAAAAGAAGCTTTTAGGTACGGTAATTTCTGTATTCGTTATCGTTTTTGCGGGAGCAGTGATGGTGATCGGAGGTTTGAGATTGGTGTTTTTGACGCTTTCCTTAGAGCAGCTTTCCGCAACGCTAAGAGTTCCATTGGGCTACATTTATTTTGCTCTGCCGCTCAGTGGTATTTTGATTATTTATTATACGCTCTCTAACTTAAAAAACATCAGACATGGCATTAACTGAAGTGTTGATATTAGTCTTGAGTTTTATCATTTTATTGTCCATTGGTGTGCCAATTGCTTATTGTATTGGTCTGTCATCAATGTTTACGCTTATGTTGACCATGCCTTCCTTAACGGCTGTGACGACTTTGGCGCAGCGCATGGCTACTGGATTAGACAGTTTCGCACTGTTGGCCATACCATTTTTCATATTGTCTGGCCAGCTGATGAACAAAGGCGGCATTGCACGACGGCTGGTCGACTTTGCTAAAGTGCTCGTTGGAGGACTTCCCGGCGGGTTGGCTTTTGTTAATATTCTTGCTTGTATGCTATTCGGTGCGGTTTCAGGTTCTGCCGTGGCTGCTGCATCTGCGATTGGGGGTTTTATGGGCCCAAGAATGGAGAAAGAAGGCTATGACAAATCATTTGCAGCTGCTGTGAATATTACCAGTTCTACCACAGGAATGATTATTCCTCCAAGTAATATTTTGATTGTGTATTCTTTGGCGAGCGGAGGTGTATCTATCGCCGCGCTGTTCATTGCTGGATATGTGCCAGGCTTGCTTCTTGGGTTGGCTTTGATGATCGTCTCAGGTGTTATCGCTTACCGCAAAGGATTAAAAGGTTCGAAAGGAGATGGTCTTTCAGATGGAGTAAAGAAATTTTTTAACGCTTTTCCAAGTTTGTTGCTTTTGGTTATCGTTATTGGAGGTATTGTTGGAGGTATTTTCACTGCGACAGAAGCATCGGCCATTGCAGTAGTGTATACTTTGGTCTTGGCTTTTGTCTACAAAGAAGTTAAACCCAAAGACCTTATTCAAATACTTCAAGAAACAGTTTTGACTACCGCCATTGTGATGTTACTTATTGGTACTTCCATGGGGATGTCTTGGGTGATGTCTTATGAAAATATTCCACAGGAAGTAAGCAATTCATTGATTGGGTTGTCGGATAATCCTATTGTGATATTGATTATCATTAACATGATTCTGCTATTTGTAGGCATATTCATGGATATGACACCTGCGGTATTAATTTTCACACCGATCTTTTTACCTGTTGTTATGCGCTTAGGTATGGATCCGATTCATTTTGGAATTGTCATGGTGCTGAACCTTTGTATTGGCTTATGTACCCCACCCGTGGGAAGTGTCTTGTTCGTAGGCTGTGGTGTTGCAGGAATTAGCATTCAAAAAGTGATTAAGCCATTGATGCCGCTATTCATAGCGATGTTGGTTGTGTTGATATTGGTAACTTATCTACCTGAGTTGAGTCTTTGGCTACCAAGGTTTTTTGGGTTGTGAAATTTGTGAATGAGCCCGTTCAAATTTTAGTTGATTTTATCAAAACTTCTTTGATCGCTTTTAGAAAAAACTAGGTAGTCAATCTTTGGGTAGTTTTCTATTTAGTAGATCAACATTTTGAAAGATATAAAGGAAGATATTTTATTCTACAATGTGACGCATTGCCCCAAGTGAATCATCCATAGCTACCAAGGAGGATTCCTTTTATCGCCGGATTACCTGCTACATACCTTTATAGCTGTATGCCCAGCTCGAATATTGACTTTTGCTAAGGAACCAACTTTAAATTCCTTTTGGGTACTATTGTCAGATGCTTGTATATAATAACAAGTAATGGTTAGAATGTATGCTCTGTGAGATTGCTCCAAGGTTCTGGATTTTAACCTCGTGGGATCTATTTCGATTTAATTTTAGTCTATTTTAAAAGATAATCATTAATGATCCCAACCTGATAAACCTGATAAACTTGATCAACGCTACCAATCGATATTGAATTTGTTTCGTTTCAGTTCTTCATAGACTTGTTCATCAAAGCGGAAGAGCTTAGCAGCACGATGAGATACATTGTCTTGTTTTTCACCACAGTCAATGAGCAACCCGGTTTTAAGAAGTTTTCTTCTAAAATTGGGCTTGTCTAACTTCAATTGAAGAATCGATTCATAAAGATTTTGCAATTGCAACAGGGTGAATTTTTGAGATAACAGATTAAAACCAATAGGTTCTTGTTTGACTTTAAGTTTAAGCTGGTTCCAGGCACAATGCAAGATCTCGATATGATCATAAGGCAGCTGCAAAACGTCATTGGCGTTAAACCATTTCACATCTGAAGCAGTATAACCAGCCGCCAATTCATAATCAGTATCTTTTATCAAGCTATAATAAGCGACGGTCACTACTCGTTCACTCGGAAAACGCTCCACACCGCCAAATGCTTTTAGCTGCTCAAGAAAAAGATCTTTGATTCCCGTCAGCAGATTAAGTATCCTGTAAGCCGCGTCATCTAAAGACTCTTGTTGAGAGATATACCCTCCGGGTAATGCCCATTTACCCTCACTTATACCCGAAGCATGTTTGACGAGTAATACTTTGAGTTGATCCGTGAATCCGAAAATTACAGAGTCAATGGAAAGGTTTTCCATCAATTTTTCATTCATGCCTCGAAAATAGTAGGAAAATTATGGAATTGAAAGTAAAAATCTATCTCCTTATGGTCGAAAAGACTATATGTAGAGGTAAAATGTATTTTTTGCGATATGATCTAGGGAGTTTCAGTATCTAGGGAGCATTAGTCAGGGGAATAATCAAATAGTAGGGGACAATCATTGTCGAGATCGTGAATTACCAATACAGCGTTTGCTTCCCAGTTGGGCTGAACAAAATCCTGCTATTAGGCGAAAACCACCGTAGATTATTGGTGCTTTAGGAATGGTCGTGAGTAAGGTGGCTCTCGTCCCAGCTTTCGTGATTGAGACCTAGTGTCCTAATACTTGCATTGGCTAGCTTTCCATCACATGTTCCACAACAATATTCTGCTGGGAAGTGAAAATCTGGGGCTGAGCCGAAAGCCGTTCCATTTCTTGTTGGCCTTTATACCACATTTTCTGTGTTTCTTGCTCTGTCGGTACTCTGCTAATTATCTTGATTACCTTGTATTTGCCATGAGATTTTGAGATAATGTGCACCTAAATGTCACCAAATTTATGCGGGTTTTTTTGTAAAAAAGTGGCTAAAAATAGCCGTGGAACACCCTAAATACCTCAAAAAACTGCCGAATTTTAATCTAAAAAGCGTTTTGTTTTAACGGTGCTGAAAACAAGAAAAAGGTGGAAGCACTTCGTGCACAGTTAAAAGGGGGTATCATAGCGAAGCACATGAAAATAGGAATTGATTGGGCTTATTTTTCGAAAGCCCAATCAAATATTCACATTTATTCGCTTACCTCAAGAATGATTTCTGTTCTCCTGTTGAGCTGGTGTTCTGTTTTGTCACAACTTACCCCATCAAGACAGTCATTGATTATTCTGTTCTCACCGAAGAATTCAAGTCGAATTCTGCTTTCAGAAATCCCATTATCAATTAAATATCGCTTTGCGGATTCGACTCTCTTTTTGGAAAGTCTGTCATTGTAGGAGTTGCTCCCTCGGCTATCGGTATGAGCAGCTAATACTGCTTCAAAATCAAATCGATTCATTACCTCAACCAAATCATCAAGGGACCCTATGGCATCCTCTCTTATATTTGACTTGTCAAAGTCATAATAGATTGCCTCAACATCATAAACAGATCTAATTTTGTAATATTTCTCTTCCAAATCGGTCTTTAACGAATCAAAGGACCCCTCAAAGACTCTTAAAACTTCGTCCTTACTAAATAAATCCACCATTCCTGGGTTCAAAACTCTTATAACATCAGCTAAAAGATTCGGTCTTTTTAGCGGTATATCCACTATATAATTTTCCGCTTCCAGGGGAATATCCAATGTAGTAAAAGACAGTTCATTGGGTTTGTATCCTTCTGCCAATCCTGTAAAATCAATCTCCCTACCTCTAACTATGTTGAAAGAAACTTTACCTTCTACTTCTTCACTGGCAAGCTCATTTTGATCCCTCTTATCTGTAGCAATAAGACTTCCAGGAAGCTCTTCTCCAGTATCTATATCAATCAACCGAGCCGTGATATCATACCTGTAGATATTTACTTTATAGATATCATCAAACCCTCGTCCACCCTCTCTGTTGCTAGAGAGGTATCCCGAATTACCATTTATAATCATGGCAAAATCATCATCCGGAGTGTTTATTGGATAGCCCATATTGCTCACTTCTGCGTTTGGGTTCCCAAGGTTTAATTTATAAACATCTAGCCCGCCTATTCCCGGATGACCTTCTGATGCGAAATATAATACCCCGTCTTGACCTATGAATGGAAATAATTCATCCTCTGTGGTGTTGATTATAGAACCTAAGTTTACCGGTTCTTCCCATTTACCCTCAACGAATTGAGCCTTATACAAATCTGATTTGCCCTCACCGCCTGGCATATCAGAGGCAAAATATAATGTTGAGGTACTCTCCTCAAAAGTGGGATGACCTACAGAATAATTATCACTGTTAAATGGAAGTGGAGTCGATTTATCCCATTTCCCATTTCTTGATTTCTCGGTATAATAGAGTTTCAACTTATTAATTCCTTCCACACTGGTACGTTCCTCTCCGAGATTGAAGTTGTTCCGCGTAAATATCAATTTATTGCCATTGTCATAGAATACAGCCGGTCCCTCATGAAAAATGGTGTTAATTCTTTTGGACATTGGTTCTGGTTCGAGGGTTTGCCCATCCGATACTTTGGCATAATACAGGTCTAGAAAATAGGAATCATCCCAGCCAAAAGTAGACTGCTTAACAAAACCACCTTTCTCTCTATTAGAAACAAAAACAAATCCTTCATCGAGATAAGTAGGCGAAAATTCAGATTCTGTCGTATTGATATTCATATTTTCGACAAAATAGGCCAGAGAGTCAGTGTAGTAAACTTCTACATTGTCAATTGTCTTGAGTCTTCTGAATTTGGAAAGATCAAGTACTTTAATCTGACTGCTTACCTCCTTGGCTTTCTTATCTTTCCCATTGCGCAGTAAGGTCTGTGCATAATTCATTAAATCCTGATCGGTCATGATGTCAGTATCTTCCAGTTTGTTATACCAAACTTCAGCACTTCGGGGTTTATTCATAAGCCGATAACTATCGGCAATTTTCAAGCTCACCTTTGCATCAAATACTTTCTTTTCTTCAATCGCTTTTTCGTAATAGTCCACTGCCTTTGTGTAAACAAAGTTGTCAAAAGCTCTGTCTCCCTTGGAGATGTAACGTGCTACTTTCGGATCATTTTCAGCGCCAGTGGCTATAAAAATGAGGAATACATTTATTGTTAAAAACCCAAATATGTGTTTCATAATTAAAAGTATCTAGGGGTAATTATTTTTGTTCTTGGTAACTCAAATACGTAATTGATCATGATCTCATGAGAACCCTGCACTGCCTGGTTCAATGATGTAGTGGTCCAAAAGTCAAATGCATATCCTAGTTGAAACTTCGGGCTTATCTGAAACTGAACCACAGCATTAACACTCTCAAAGGATCTATAAGACAACCCCAACCAAAGGACACGTTGCAAAAGTACGTTTATATTAAGATCTGCCTGAAGCGGAGCACCCGTTACTGCTTTAACCAGGAAATTTGGTTTGATAAGTAAATTATCGTAAATGGCGAACACATATCCTCCTGTGATATAATAGTGCCTCAATAACTCTCCGTTCAAATCGTCACTCTTATAGAATTGCTGTTGTATAGCATTTGGCAACCCAACCCCAAAATAAAACTTATCTGAATGCCATAGAATTCCTGTCCCAAAATTCGGTTTCATTAGGTTCTGGTCTGCTGACGCCAAAGCCGGGTCAAAAATACCGTCTTTATTGTAGTTGGTGCTGTAATGGTTGAGTGATGTTTCCAAACCAAAACTAAGTTGAGTGTTCCCTAATCGAATTCGATAAGCATACATAAATCTAGCAGAGAGCTGATTTGACACACCAATTTTATCTCTCATGATCACACCACCAACAGATATGGACCTAAAAGCAATAGGCGTATGAAGGGACAAAGTCTGTGTACTGGGTGCCCCTTCAAAACCAATCCATTGCTCACGCCATAACATACTGGCACTAACCCCTTCATGTATGCCAGTATAGGCGGCATTCAGGGGAAGTTGATTGAACATATACTGAGTGAATAGCGCTTGCTGCTGTGCAACCGCTATATGCCCCAGTATAAAGATTAGCGCGGGTAATAATAATCTTTTCATAATGTTATCTTCTAATTACGATGTAGCCTTTTTGTATTTGGCTGCCATCACCTAAGTTTAATATAAAGAAATAAGTACCATCAGGCAGCTTACTATTATTTCTGACAGCATTGCCGCTGTTGGCATTTCCAACAAACAAGTCACTTGTATTATTATATCCACTTGCTTCCCAGACTAGATTTCCCCATCTGTTGAAAATCTGTATCTTATTATTCGGGAAGTTTTCTATACCATCAAATAGTAGTACATCATTGTATCCGTCGTTGTTTGGAGTAAAGACCTCATTGACTGGCAGATCTTCGCATGAGTATGGATCCAGATAATCAGGTATTCCATCTTTATCACAATCGGACTCTGGGTCTTCAGCTTCTTCTATATCAAGTTCTCCATCTCCGTCAGAATCCTCGTCCAGGTAATCTGGAACTCCATCGCCATCTGTATCACCTGATCCTTCATCTTCGTCAGGTATGCCGTCTCCATCTGAATCTTCATCCAGATAATTAGGAGTACCATCACCATCAGAGTCTCCGTCTCCTTCATCCTCATCAGGTATGCCATCGCCATCAGAATCTTCATCGAGATAGTCAGGATCTCCATCGCCATCAGAGTCTCCTGTACCCTCATCTTCATCATCAATTCCATCGCCATCTGAGTCTTCATCAAGATAATCAGGAGTACCATCGCCATCGGAATCCTCTCCACCTTCGTCTTCATCAGGTATACCATCGCCATCAGAATCTTCATCTAAATAATCAGGAATACCATCACCATCAGAATCTTCTCCACCTTCATCTTCGTCAGGTATGCCATCGCCATCTGAATCTTCATCGAGGTAATTTGGTGCTCCATCATCATCCTGGTCATCATTAGTTGGGTCTCCATCATTGTCTACATCTTCCTCGTCAGTTGGGATACCATCTCCATCATCATCTGTGTCTAAATAATCCGGTGATCCGTCTCCATCTGAGTCATCATTGGTAGGATCGTCATCGGTATCAATATCCTCATCCTCTGTAGGTACTCCATCACCATCATCGTCAGTATCTAAATAATCCGGTATACCATCGCCATCTGTGTCGTCATCTTCAGGATTACCACCATTATAGTTTTCATCTTCAGTAGGTACTCCATCATTGTCATCATCTGTATCCAAGTAATCAGGAATACCATCTCCATCTGTGTCATCATTGGTAGGATCATTATCCGTATCAATGTCTTCATCTTCTGTTGGCACACCATCGCCATCATCATCTGTGTCTAAATAATCTGGTACTCCGTCTTCATCAGAGTCATCATTGGTAGGATCGTCATCGGTATCAATATCCTCATCCTCTGTAGGTACTCCATCACCATCATCGTCAGTATCTAAATAATCCGGTATACCATCTCCATCAGTATCATCATCTTCCGGATTGCCTCCATTATAATTTTCCTCACGGGTAGGCACCCCGTCATTGTCATCATCCGTATCCAGGTAATCTGGTGTGCCATCTCCATCTGAGTCGTCATTGTTAGGATCGCCATCGGCATCAAGATCTTCAAAAATGTCTGGAACTCCATCTTGATCCGAATCAAGTCCTGAATCCTTAATAATGGCCGTTCCAAGTCCTATTCGTTGCACTTCTTTTCCATCAATATCATTGAAAGATGCCATTACCTGCATGCGTACTGATTCACTGTCCTCATCCAGATTATCAGCAACACTTTCATAACTCACATAGAATTCGGTTACACCGTCCGGAAGAGTAAACTCAGCATTTGCAGTGGTGGCTAATGTTTGCTCACCACCCCCACCGACATAATACGCCCGGATAGTATTGCTTGTATAATCCACATCCACAGTCGCTGTTGCTCCCGAATTGGTTGGTCTCAATATAAAGCTGGCATCTGTCGGAGGAGCGTCAACCACACCAACCATAAAGACTACATTTTCGTTTTCGAAATGATCCTCGCCTATTACTGAAATACCGTCATTATCATAAATTCGAATCGATGCTTCAGGATCACCAAGGACCGCATTATTCGAAACCGAAGTAAGGAGTAGTTGAAAAAACTCGGTTGTTTCAACAACATTGTCATCTATAATTGGAATATCCACCGCTACCATATTCTTACCTGCTGGTATAGTTACGGACCCACTAATTGCGGTAAAATCCTGACCAGCTGTTGCGCCTAGTTCAGCCGTCTCATAATTAATAATGACATCCTCTGCAATCGTGATTAATCCCTTATTAATGTCAACCAGACTGAATGTTATAGTAGCCACGTTATCGGCTTCACTTACCACCGCAAAATCGACTTCCACCACCGGCTCTAAATCGCTTGGATCATTGTCTATAATACCTGGCTGCAAGTGTTCGGCATAGAAGCTGTCACCCTCTATGAGCATGTCAATGACTTCATCCTCTTCAACATAAGGGTCATCAAAAATCGGGATTCGGATATCCACCTCTTTACTATTGGCTGACAGGGTAAAGCCAAATAGTGGAAGTGGTTTATCATAATCATCCCTGGTGTATATCCCAACTACTTCCATAGCATTCCATGTGAGACCTCCATCATTGGAGTATTGTATCGGCACTATAAAATCATCTGAATACTCTGCAAAATTCGACCCAGACCCTTCTGGTGAAAACTTGATTGTTAACTCCTGGTCATTGTCAAAACTTAAGGCACTATTAAGAGTAAACTCGTTATGTATATTGCTTTCAGGAACATTATTAACAGCCGCAGACAAATGAGACTTGTGGGTGTCTATTGCATATGAAGTCACAGTCTTATTGGCTGTCCAGTCCCATGCAGTGTAATCGATACTAAAGCCTTCTAATTCATACGGCGTTACGCCAGTATTAACAGAAAATTGATACAGATCATTTGATAATTCAGTCAATGTACCCAAAGCCGCATAGGCTGCATCAATGGCTATATCAGTCACCTCCAAATCTTCAACATCGTTTTCCTGCTGAGGCGAAGCATTGCTCAACAAATCTGCTGCCATAAACTCAATAATTAGATTCCCAGTCGTTGCATCGTTGAAGTAGTGGTAATTAATCTCAGCGTTATTAACCACAATAATATCCTTATTGCGAGGATCAAACACGGTAGGCGTTCTGCTACCAGCAAGGTTTTCAATTGTATTGGCCACATGTTGCATCGCCGGTGTTTCAAATACATTGTTACCACTTGGGTCTGCCTCCGTCTGTCTACTGAAATTAATGTCGAGCACAGACAAAGCTCTTGAGATCATTTTCTTCCCCGAGACTTCAATATTCAAAGGAGTCCCATTTTTGGCATCAACATATGTAGCATATGTAGCACGAACAGTTTGTGTAACGTTAATATTGGAGGTATAGCTGGATGTAGAGTTGGAAATTTCATCAGAATCTAAAGTTCCGTTACCCGGTGTAGAGTCCTCAATGTCTGAATCAAGCAGTTGTAAGAAAATTGCAATGTTTTCCACAGCCTTGGTATTTACATCATTCAACCCTGTTTCAACCACATCCTGAATAAATACAACTGGACCCTGAATAACATCAGCTTCAAACTCCGCAACGGTAATATTTCCAATCTTAAACGTAATGACATCCCCGTCATTGTATCCGAATGAACCATCAGTACCTGCGTCACCAGTTAAACCACTTTCACCTGATGAAGTCTCATAGCTGAGGCCATTCACATAGTTATCTGTAAACTGAGCAACTTTACTGTAAGTGGTTATGGTCAAAGTACCATTTACGAAAGTCAAATCATAGTTAGCCCCAGCTGAAAGCGTTCCCTGTGTAATTGCATAATCGCCTGCAGTTTCGCCAGCGTCGCGAGTAATCTCTCCTGAGAATGTTTCTCCTGGCTCTAATGCGCCCAATGTGACCGTATAAGTAAGGGTCGGATCTGTAGCTCCATTAGTTTTGGTTTTATCATCTGCTGCTATGGTCAACGATTTCTTGGTGATCGTAAAGTCAGCTGTCGTGAAGCTGATGTCATAGTTCGCATCAGAAGCACTTGCAGGAGAGATTGTATAAGTCCCAACATCTTCGCCTGCTGCTCTGCTGCTCGTTACCGCATTGTCAAG
>JBLIIJ010000074.1:0-19597 GCA_047635055.1 Cyclobacteriaceae bacterium
TTGAAGACTGTACCTCAAGCAATCATGAGGTTCGACCTTAGGGTTTGTTTTACCATAAAGAATTGTAAACAAGCACTTTATGGTTCTTAAAAATAAACGGCGACTTGATGATTGTTCCAGTGGCTGATACCACTCAAAAAAGCGATTGCTTTCTCCGTATTTTAAGTATGCAAAGATAACAGATAATAAGCTATGTACTGTTGTGTTATTACTACTTTCAAAGGACTAATTTCCACAGTCTTTTAATTGAAGTATGGTCTAATAGATTCTAGAGCAACATTTCATTTAAAGCCGATCCTTCTATTATCTTTATTTAACAAGTGTTTCTCTCTAGTTTATCACCACTTTTTGAGGGACATTTCTCATTAACTAAAGAAGGTATTATCTCAATGAAATAAACTAAACTGATTTTTATGTTCTTTTAAACATAAGTTTTGAGCAGTTTAGATTCCATTAATTACCTACCTATCTTCTCCTTCTTGGAGCTTTTCTGGAATCTCCACTCTTAAAATTCTTAGGTCTTGAGTTTGGCTTAAAACCACCTTTACTTCTACCTCCAGAGCTTCTTCTATCTCTGACTCCCCCATCATCATCTCTATTCACTCTAAGCTCTCGTCCGTCAATTTCAAGGCCTTTAAACTTAGTTTCTATATCCTTATCATTGTCCCCTTCCACATCGAAATAAGAACAAGTCTTTTGTAGAGATATATCACCAATGAACTTTCTGTCTATACCAGCAGTATCAGAAATATAATGAACCAAGTCAGCATTAGTCATCCCATCAATGCTGCCAATGTTAATGAAATATCTATGGAAGTTTGAAGTACTTCTGCCTCCAGATCTTTCGCTTTTATTAGCACCAGAACTAGAACCCGACTCATTCAAGTCACTACCATCATCAGAAATCATCAAGTGATCCAATTGAGTAGTAATCAGTCTTTTAAGTAAGTCTTCCTTCGTTAAATCTTCGAATTTTTCAGAAATTCTATTTAAAATAGATGCTGATTGTTCATCAATAGTAGTATTAACTATTAAGTTAGCCCAGTTGTTAATCCTTCTTGATTTTAATTCCTCTGTAGTTGGAACTTCTATTTTTGCGAAAGAGACTTTTATCCTTCTTTCTATCTCTTGGATTCTTCGACTTTCACGAGGATTGATAAATGCAAGTGAAATACCTTTCTTACCTGCCCTTCCAGTTCTACCACTTCTGTGCGTATAACTTTCCAATTGATCTGGCAAGGTATGATGAATCACATGTGTAAGATCATTCACGTCGATACCTCTTGCCGCTACATCAGTAGCCACTAATAATTGCATAGATCGTGTTTTGAATCTCTTCATCACCGTATCTCTTTGGCCTTGAGACAAATCACCATGAAGTGCCTCCGCTCCATATCCCTTGCTAATTAACTCATCGGCGATTTCCTGAGTTTCTCTTTTTGTTCTGCAAAAAAGAACCCCTCTCATCTCTGGCTGCAAGTCCAAGAACCGTCTTAAAGCCGTCAATTTGTTGGTCGTTTTAGTGACCACATATTGATGTGTAATATCAATATTACTTTTTTGCTCGCTATTAATGCTAACCTCAACTGGCGCATCCATATATTTTTTTACTATTCTTCTGATTTCAGAAGGCATAGTCGCAGAAAAAAGCCACGTTACTCTATTTTCTTTTGTGAAGGCTAATATCTCATCGATATCTTCCTTGAAACCCATGTTGAGCATTTCATCGGCCTCATCAAGAACAACATATCGCACATTGTCAAGACGAATTGCTTTTCTTTTAATCAAATCAATAAGTCGTCCAGGCGTAGCTACCACTATTTGTGTAGGCCTCTTTAACGCTTTTATCTGATTTGTAATAGCAGCGCCACCGTAAACAACCTCAATATTTACGCTTCTATTATTGGAACAGAAAGATTTCAACTGTAGAGCGGTCTGCTGACCTAACTCTCTTGTTGGTGCCAAAATAAGTGCTTGTAATGAAGGATCATCTTGATCGATCAGATCAATTAATGGTAAACCAAATGCCGCTGTTTTGCCTGTCCCAGTTTGCGCTAGACCGATAAAATCAATAGGTTTTGATTGTAATAAAAGCGGTATAGCTTGTGCTTGAACCGGAGTTGGTTCTGTAAATCCTAGCTTGTCTAGAACTTCAATGATTTTAGGAGAAAGTCCTAATTGTTCGAAATTATTCAAGAAATAAATTTTATATGAAGCGCAAAAGTAATCTTTATCTACGGTTAACAATTGATTCTCACTGAATACTTTCTGAAATTCAAGTTTATTTAATACTTTTTAGCTCCGTTTTCAATCTAAAACTCCGTGCTTATCATTAGACGTTCATGAGAAGTTGTCTTCCAAAACAACAAAAGATGAATAACCGAATTATACCGCGTGTGGCGCTGATGTTTTCAAACAACTCGCAATAGGCAAGAAATAGCCTTTGTCTATAAAGTGTGCAATGACAATCGAGTAACCACTGAAGATATAATAGATGTACAAGCAGGTGAAATTTTCGTATTACAAAACGTCTTCAGTGTTTAATAGTCCCTTTGTTCTAAATGCTTGAAGAGCGCTGTTAGATATGCAATTGGTTATTTGAAAGATAGAACATCGTGATCTATGACCATTATGCCTTTGGTCGTTTGAGAGTAGTCATTTCTATTCAAGACCTTGACCTACTTGGCTCTGGTTAAAAAAAACAGAAGTATTACAGGTTTCATAAAAAATCAAAAGCGTAATCATAGTTAGAGATAAAAGTTGTCTAAGCTGAGTTGAATAATGGTGGTATAACCATGCGTCAGGTCCTATTGCCTGAATCAGCTATTCAGGAAGCTAAGATTAGAAAAAAATTAAAATTTATGGGTGAGCGCTTAATTTCCATTCTGGAGTGTTAATTAAACTGACTTTTAAAGATGAAGCGCCAGCCGATTAAAACTATTTACGGTTTAGAAAATATAAACGTTTTAGTTTTGTTTAAAAGGGTCTTAAAAGGATCCTTTCTTTGTTTCTAATTAATTGAAATAAATGGATTTTAGTCAATTTGACCTGCCAATAGTGGATGTTCTCACTAATGTAAAAGACACATTAGCTATTGAAAACACTTTGATAGTAAGTGCGCCCCCTGGTGCTGGAAAAAGCACGCTCTTACCGCTAAGCCTCCTTGATAGCCAGTGGCTAAATGGTAAGAAGATATTGATGCTGGAACCCAGACGACTGGCAGTTAAGACGATTGCGCAGCGCATGTCTGATCTCTTAAAAGACAAGCTTGGCGGGAAAATTGGTTACCGAATTAGGTTTGAAACATTGGTTTCGGAAAGAACCAAACTAGAAGTGGTCACTGAAGGCATTTTGGTCAGAATGCTTCAAAATGACAATGCCCTCGATGATATTGGATTAATCATTTTTGATGAGTTTCATGAAAGAAGCATTCATGCTGACGTCTCACTAGCCTTGACACGCGAGTGCCAGAAAATCTTAAGAAATGACTTAAGAATAATGATAATGTCTGCCACCTTAAATATTGAAGGACTAACCGAAAAGTTAAACTGTCCAGTAGTGGAAAGTAAAGGACGACAGTTTCCTATCAAGACAATTTATCTTGATCACCAAGATCAAATGCTCATTGCTGAATCAACCGTATTTGCTATTAAAAAGGCCTTAATAGCGCAAGATGGTGATCTTCTTGTTTTTTTGCCTGGACAAGGGGAGATCAAAAAATGTGAAGAATTGTTACAAGGAAAAGTGGGCAATACTATCATTCACCCACTTTTTGGTCAGCTACCTTTTCAAAAACAATTTGTAGCCATAAAACCTGACTTGGAAGGCAGACGCAAAATTGTATTGGCTACTGCCATTGCCGAAACTAGTTTAACAATAGAAGGCATAAGAGTTGTAGTTGATTCAGGTTTTGGCCGTGTAGCCAAATTTGACCACAACTCTGGTTTGTCAAGATTAGAAACAATTCATATTTCCAAAGACTCGGCAGATCAGCGATCTGGACGCGCAGGTAGGCTTGGTCCTGGCGTAAGTTATAGACTTTGGTCTAAAGCAACTGATCTGAGATTGCCCTCCTACAGAACTCCTGAAATAATGGAAGCAGATCTTTGCTCTTTGGCCTTGGATCTTGCATCATGGGGCGTTTCAGATCCATATTCCCTTGACTGGATTACTCCACCACCAAAGGGCGCGTTGTTGTCGGCTAGAGAAACACTCACACAACTTGAAGCTTTAAACGGGAACAAGGTTACTCTTCATGGCAAAAAAATGAGTGCTCTTCCGTGTCATCCTAGAATCGCGCATATGCTATTAGAAGCAGAAAAACTCGATTTGGTTGGACTTGCAAGTGACATAGCCGCTTTAATTGAGGAACGCGACCCATTATCAAATGAAGCCGGAATTGATATAAATGACCGTATAGAAGCCTTGAGGGCTTTCAGAAAAGGAAGACGTGAGAATAGGAAATGGGCGAGAATAGAAAAAATAGCGGCTTCCTATAGAAAGCTATTTCGTACAGATGAAGATAATGCCCCAGTAGATGCATTTGAAACTGGTCTATTATTAGCGCAAGCCTATCCTGAGCGAATTGCGTGTGCGCGACCTGGAAATAACGCTCAGTTTCAGCTGGCCAATGGCAAAATTGGAATGGCTGGTCATAAGGATGATCTCGCTTATGAAAGTTGGCTTGCAATAGCCAATATGAATGCGCGTGAAGGTGTAGGTAAAATATTTTTAGCTTCTCCCCTTAACCCGAAGGATTTGGCACCAATGGTTAAAACCAAGCGCATTGTAAAGTGGGATTTTGATCAAGGAAAGCTGATCTCCTCTTTAGACTTGAGAATAGGAAGTATCATTCTAAAGACGTCAGCGCTCACCGATATAAAGGAAGAGGAAATAGCTGATGCCATTATTAATGCGATCAAAAAGCAAGGCAAAAATCTTTTAGATTGGTCTCCTTCAATAGTGAATTTTCAAAACCGTATTATTTCATTGACTACATGGCGTCAAAATGAATCCTGGCCGAATATTTCTATGGTGTATTTAATAGAAACTTCAGAGGAATGGCTAAAACCATATATATCGAATGTGCGCAACCAATCGGATTTAAAGAAAATTGATTTAAAGCAGATTATCTCCACGCATTTTTTCACTTTTGATCAGTTGAAACTCGTTGACAAACTTGTACCTGCGGAAATAGTAGTGCCGAGTGGATCTAAAATTCAGCTACAATATTCTCAACATGCCGAAAAGCCAATATTAGCCGCGCGTATTCAGGAACTTTTCGGTCAGGAAAATACACCAAGGGTAAACAATAACGGAATTGAGGTACTTGTACATTTATTATCCCCAGGATTTAAACCCGTACAAGTCACTACCGACTTATCTAGTTTTTGGTCAAATACATATTTTGAGGTTAAAAAAGAACTTAAAGGGAGGTATCCAAAACATTTTTGGCCTGATGACCCTTTGAATGCTGAAGCTGTGAACGGAGTAAAACGTAGAAGGACTTAGTAGATATTTTCCCATGCCTAAAAGAAACTTATCTTCCTTTAACACTCATTTTTCAAACAAAATAAAAAATCAAGTTCGTATGAAGAAACATCCGAATTAAACCTGTTTATTCTTTCAACATTCTTGGATCGATTTGCCAAAATCATTAAGAATGAGTTACTTAAAGCCCACTTATGGATATTATTCCCCAATGCTTAGATCGTGAAAAACGCTATTTTACATTCTTCATATCTTGCGAATTCACTTCAAAATTACAGAGCAAAAGCACTAACTTCCCACTCACAATTTCTACATCACTTGCTTTCGGAGTGCGAGCGCCCGAGACCGAAGCGGCATCCTTTTTTGACTTTTCAGTAAAAAAAGATATAGAAATATTCGCTGGACGCGGAACTCGCTAAGGCATTCAATTCTTTATATGAATTTGCCCTGCCTGATGTTCTTGATTCGAACATAAGTCCACGAATCGTGCTAATAAAGCTGACGAAAACCTGTATTCGTTAATTGGTATTTCAGTTTATCTATTAAAATTATTTCTCCCGTTTGAATATCAGTGAGATTAGTCAGGTCTGTGGATTGTGTGTGCAGCGAAATATTTTGATTTCTGCCTAAGTCAAGATAATCAGTATTAATACCTGGACTTGTACCGCATAAGATAATTTTTAATTGGCCACTAAATCGATATAATAATGCTATGTCTCTTGGAAAACTCAGATTATCTGTGATCATAATTACAATATCAGTGGGACTCGCATTCAGAGATAGTAGCGCTTCAATATTGTTTTCTTTAACATCACCACCCCCGCCATTTTTCATACATTCAAAAAGTGTTGTCTTTACTTCTTTAAACTCATTCGTAAAGACGGAATAAAGTCCCCCTGTTGTTCCCAATTTTTTTGCTTTTGTCACTTTATCATCGCCATCATTAAAGAAAACGTAGCGTAGAAGGTCTTCACTTTTATTCACCTTGATCCATTTTAATAAATCAACAGTATAAGGATACATGCTTGCAGTGGCATCCACGACAAATGATTTTTTTTGCCATGAGTTTCTCTCTAAAGTCTTAAAGACAGCAGCTTTTTCTATTCGTGACATAACTTTTTGAAACGAAGTATCCACTTGATACGCCAAACAATTCGGATAACTTCTAATGATTCTGTGTTTAGTCAATAAATCCTTCGGGAAATTATATTTGATAAATTCCACACTTCCTGATTTTATAGGAAATTGAATAGCGCCTTTTACTTCAAGCCCATATTGTTGGTTGCCAATAACCAACCCTCTCTCCCACTTTAAAAACTTTTTTAATAGGTATGCTAAATCTTCTTCACAATTATATTGGTATCCATTTACCTTAACTTCTGTTGGTCTTCCAAGATGGCTGACCTGAGCAGTAAAAAATAGTTTCGCTTTGTAGTTCTGATCACAATCATCGTATTTAAGTATCCTTTCGGCTATGTAATCGTCAGAATAGGAGAATTTGGGATACTCACATGGTATTTCATCAAAAGTAATGTAAAGGTCTTCGGGTTTTTGAGTGAGTGACGCGTCAAAGTTTCTAAGCCTATTTTCGATGCTATCAATTTCTATGATGGTCATCTCTTTCGTTGGATATGGGGCATACTCAATAGTAAATCCATGAAATAAATTTTTACACTGTAGGTAATTATCACAACCCGTCTGTTCAATTAGGACCCAATGAATAAATTGATTGCTGGCTATTTCAGGGTTTAAATCGACCAGGTGTTTAATTCTGCGTTTGTCTAGCGCAGATTGGTCAAATAATTTGTCTTCGCTAAACCCCGTATAGACCAATGAAATACTAATAATTCGTTGATCCGTGAAAGGGATTTGGTGGAGTGTATCACGAGAAAAGCTCGATCGAATGTTTAAGACGTTTCTGTTTGATAAAGGCTTAAAGGTTTGAACCTTTGTTTTCTGTGATTTTTTGTAAAGATCGTCTTCAATATTTTGACCAATCATTGGATGTAGACCGATGGAAAAAATCAAGAAAACTAATAATATTCTCATTTCACATTAACGACAACTTTCCCAATAGTAGTGCCCGATTGAAATAATTTAATGGCCTTTAACATATCCTTAAAATGAAATTTGTGACCCACAAAAGGAGGAGTTAAATCAAGTTTAAATAATTCTGTCATGGACGCTTTCATCAATATCTTCCTATCATATAGCCAAATAAGGTTGAAGCCCAATATAGCCTTATTTGATTCGATCATTGATTGAGGATCTATGAATGGTCTTGTTAAATACTTGTAAACTAAGCTCGGCCAATTTGGAAAATTATGATTGGATCCATAGCGCGCAGAGCCATAAATGATCACCCTCCCCATTGGGGAAAGTAGATTATATCCTGCTTTAAAGACCTTGCCGCCGATACTCTCCATCACGATGTTTAGTTCTCTTCCTTCAAGTTTCTTTTTTAGCGTCTGCTCGAACTTATCATTACGCACTATCCAATCCTGAAATCCTTCTTCTTTTAACTTTGAAATTTTCGAACTATTCCCTATTGTGCCAATGGCATATCCTTCCGTTTTTTGGACCATTCTATTGGCCAATAAGCCCACGCCACCAGCAGCACTGTGAATAAGAACTGTATCATTTGGCTTTAAATTCCCGAGCGTAAAAAGTCCATAATAAGCAGTCAGTGCCTGAACTAAAAAGCTTGCACCTTCTTCAAAAGTCCAATTATCTGGCAATTTCACAACGTAATCTTCATCTAAATTTAAATGGGTTGTGTATGCACCAAACCGTGTTACTGCCATAACTCTATCTCCAATAGCAAATTGGTTTGCGTTGTTGCCTGTTGAAATGATCGTGCCTGAAACTTCCAGCCCAGGTACAAAAGGTCCTTTTGGCGTTGCACTGTAAAGACCCAACATAGCGAAAATATCCGCAAAATTGAGCCCTATTGAGACGACTTCTATTTGGACTTGAAAATTACTAGGAGGCTCCAAGTCTCCACTAATAAGTTTAAGACGGTTTAGATTTCCAGCTTTTATGGTCTGGTATGACTTACATTCCATCAACTGGCCTATTGATTTAAAGTAGCGAGAATCTGTTCTTTCTTATAGGGTTTTTTGAAATAGTCAGAAATGAGATTTTGGTCGAGGGCTGCTTGGATCTCTTCGTTTAGATCAAAACCTGTTAGAATAAAATAATTAATCTCAGGGCGCATTTTTTTTGCTACTCTCGTAAATTGAATACCATCCATATTTGGCATCCGAAGATCACAAATAACATGCGTGATATCCGTGTCTTTTTCAAGAATTTCCAAGCCTTCAGCTGCATTGTTGGCAGTCAAAAGAATAAGATCATTCCTAAATGTTATATTAAACAACATTAGGTTTGGTTTCTCATCATCTATATATAGCAATTTCACGCTCATGACTGTATTAGCTGATTGGTTTTGAATTTAACAAAAACTGACGTTCCTTTTCTAAGAATTGACTTAAATTTTATTTTTCCTCCATGATCTTCTACCACCTTGTGGGTAATGAATAGGCCCAAACCTGTTCCTTTTCCTGGAGGTTTAGTCGTGAAAAATGGATCATATATTTTTCTCATATTCTCATCAGATATTCCTATCCCATTATCTGATATTCTGATATTAATTGAATCTTTCAATGAAGTCACCTTTATTTTGATTTGTCCCTCCTTATCAACTGCATGTACTGCATTGGATAACAAATTGACAAATAATTGATGAATTTTACCTTCATCCGCTAGAATAATTGACTCATTAGGTCCATAATCCTTAACAATGTTAATGTTTTCGGTGATTTCATGGTTAAGTATCAATAAGCATGATTCTAAAATTGATTGAATATTACATGGCGTCATCTGGTTCCCATCCTTTCTGCTAAAACGACTCAAGCTTGAAACAATACGTGTGATTCTATCAACACCAATTTGCATATTGTGAAGAACATCACTCATCTCCTCTTTTGATCGAATTAAGCCTTCTCCTTTCATATTTGAATCTTCGAGAATAGCGTTAATACTATATAAACCTCCTTGCACGTAGTTTACAGGGTTATTAATCTCATGTGCTATACCGGCAGTCAATACGCCTAATGAAGCCATTTTCTCTGTCTGTATCAGCTGATTCTGCGTTTCCTTAATCTCCTCATTAGCTGCTTCCAGTTCAGCAGTTCGTTCACCAACCAATTGTTCTAAACTCTTCTTATATTCATTTAATTCTGATGTCCGATCTCTGACCAATTGTTTTAAAACTTTGGTTCGTTTTTGCTCATAGAGACGCGTAATTTCACGTGTTAAGGAAATTAAAAATGTTATTAAAACTAAAGTAATGACGATAAATACCTTTTTGAAATAAAAAGGCTGGCTTACTTTAAAAGTAAACTCCTCGACTTCACTCCAATTATAGTTTCCTGTTTTTTTGGCTCGAAATTCAAAAAGATGGCTTCCTGCTTTCAAATTTGAAAACTCAGCATAATTCAAATTATCAGATATTGACCATTTATTGTTGTCAATCCTAAAGGAGTAATAGACTTGACTACTAGGAAAGGTCATTGAAGAAAATGAAATCCCTAGAAAAGAGTTAAATGGTAATTCGTTTTCGCTATGACCATCAAACTTAGAATAATCACCATTTATTTTCATGTCGATAATGAAAGGTTTTATCGTCTTTTCATGATTTTTTTCATCTAATGACATCACTGACACTCCCTGCGATGTACCAACCCACACTTTATTATTGTTTATCAAAATACCTTCATCATTGATGGTGTTGATAGGTAAACCAGACTTCTCATCATAATGTGAGAAATCGAGTGTTTTGGGGTTAATACTAAATAGACCCATAGAATTGCCTAACCATATATTTTGACCATCGAAAGTCATAGACCTGATCATGCCTTCGCCGAACTTACTATCAAAATCAATGCGAACAAGGCCCTCATTCTGTTGATAAAAAAGGCCGTAATTGGTACTTATCCAAATCCTGTCATCTATGACTACTAGGTCACTCACCATCAGCCCTGAATTATATTCTTTAGAAATATTATGAGAAATTATTTGGAAATTATTTTCGTCATTAGCTTTAAATGCAATTAATTCATTTGGATTAGTCGTGGCGACATAGATCCCCTGATGCGTACTCGTTATTGCGGTTACTCCCGCTTTTAAGCCATTCAGCGAATCATAAACTTCAATACTCTGAGAATAAGGATTAAATTTTTTAACACCTATACTGGCCTCTTGAGCAATCCAAAGCATATTTTTAGAATCAGCATGAACATCAAAGACATATCTACCGTAATCAGCCAGACTTATTCTTCTATCTATCATTCCATCACTTAGCCTTAGAATTTCGGATGTTGAGGATATCCAAAGATTATCTTCGATCACCGCGCCAGATAAAAAATATTCTTCTTGGCCTTCTATTACAGAAACTATGGTTTCCGTTGATTTATCAAAAATTGTAATGTTATCCTTCGATAGTGCATAAATATAAGGGTGCTCTTTCTTTGAAATAATCGCTTCAATAAATTGATAATTATCTTTCAAATCAAGTTGACTAAAATATTTCTCACTCAAAATTTTCAATCCCTTTTCTGTACTCAGCCAGATAGAATTATCCTTGTCGATGAAGACTTGATTGGTCAAGGCTCCAGTTTTATGTATTTCCTCAAAGTCCCAACCTTTCTTACCCGGGACGAGATAGTAATTAACTCTGCTTTCTGTTGTTGCGATGATTCCTTGATTCTTATATGGTTGGATATCAGAAAAAACATTTTCGGGTATAATAATACGTTTCTCTTTAGAATGGATATCATAGCTCAGTAAGCCCTTATTCGTTCCCACAAATAGTTCTTCATCAATGACATTCAATGAGAAAATCTCGTATTCTGATCGTAAATCATCAATAAGTATTATTGTGTCTTTTGCATAATCATATATACTAATCTGTCCAGGGTTTGCGGTTATCAATAAACTGTCTTTGTTGATCTGTGCAAAACTGAATGAATGAACAAAAGATTTTGAATTGTACTCCTTCGGGAAATGAAACCTTTGCCAAGCGCCATTTTTAAATATTACTACCGATTGAGGCTCGGCAATCCATATATTTCCAATAGCATCTTCGAAAATTGATTTTGGATACCACAAAGCCGTATCGGTTAAAATACGATTTCCAATGATGAGATCTTGAAAATAGGTGGTGTCCTGACTATTGAAAATTTCCGTCAAGCCTAAGTCATGAACGACTAACAATCTGTTGTCCGTTGTAAGCAAAAAATCCTTAATATAAGTACTCTTTGTTGCCTCTAAATATTTCTGAAAAGAATTACCATCATATTTAATCAAACCATCATCGGTACCTATCCATATATATCCCGCAAGATCTTGAGCTACACATTTAATGAAATCTGTATCTAGACCATCTACAGCTCGAAAGGTATCAACATTGAAACGTTGAGCTTGCCCTATATGACTAGTTATTTGTAGTAAAAGGCACAAAAATATTTTAGCCAAAAAATAATGTTTCAAACTAATAGGTTGCATAGTTAATTCATCTTCAAATAAGTTTCTTTTGTGATCAATTCCTATATCTATTCGACAATCGGAAGAATTTAATCATTTTATAAGCTTTGATTTTTAAATTAGTCTAATTTTCAACAAAATAGCATTGGACGTTATTAATCTATAAAACATTTAGATGCTCGAATTAGCTAGTATTTTAGTTCTTGGTATTTTTAGTCAGTGGCTCGCTTGGAAGATCAAACAGCCTGCTATTCTACCTTTGATATTAATTGGTCTGTTTATAGGTCCTATTTCCACTTTCTTGACCCCTGATGGATCAAAACTTATTGATGGAGATTTTATCTTTTCTGGTGATCTTCTTTTCTCATTCGTTTCAATATCCGTTGGCGTCATCTTATTTGAGGGGGGACTCACGCTCAATCTTCGTGAAATCCGAAACCTAGCGGGTACAGTAAGAAATCTTTTGATTATTGGTTCTTTAATTACCTTTTTTGGAGGTGGCATAGCCGCTCATTACATCATGGGCTTGAGCTGGAAAATTTCTTTCCTATTTGGTGCGTTGATTATTGTTTCAGGTCCAACCGTGATCATGCCTATTTTAAGAAATGTAAGACCTAATTCGAATATTAATACCATTCTAAAATGGGAAGGAATCTTAATTGATCCATTTGGAGCATTGGTTGCGGTACTCATGTACGAGTTTATTCTCTCTTCCAAACATGGTAGTGGCTATCCACTTGAAGTTCTTCAGGACTTTTTTATTACTATCTCAGCAGGGATTGTCGCCGGTGGTCTTGGTGCTTTTTTTCTATATTATGTAATCAAAAAAAATGCGCTCCCTGCATATTTAAGAAATGTATTCACCTTAGGCTTAGTTATTTTCACCTTCGCTTTTTCTGAACTGATCCACAAGGAAGCAGGGCTTATGGCCGCTACGGTAATGGGAATAGTTTTGGCCAATGTCAAATTAGATGAGCTGAAAACAATTCTATCATTTAAAGAAGATATTAGTACCATATTGATTTCTGTATTGTTCATTTTACTATCATCCAGAATCGATGTTGTTCAGATTGAAAAACTAGGGTCTGCAAGTATTTTGCTGTTTGCAGTAGTAATACTCTTGATCAGACCAGCGGGCGTTTTATTAAGTTCTATAGGTTCAGGGCTTTCATGGAGGGAAGTAGCCTTCATCTCTTGGATCGGCCCTAAAGGTATTGTTGCTGCTGCTGTAGCCTCTTTATTCTCTCTTGATCTAGTGCAAAAAAGTGAAATTGTTGACCCAAAAGAGTCGGAGATTCTTTTACCTCTTGTTTTCCTAATAATTGTTGGCACGGTGGTCATTCAGGGTTCGTCGGCTAAGCTCGTTGCATCTTGGCTAGGTGTTGTAAGAAAAGACCCTAGTGGCATTTTAATTGTTGGAGCAAACGAATTGGCCAGAAAAATAGCTTTGAAGCTTAAAGAGCTAAATATCTACACTATCCTGGTTGATAATTCCCTTCCAAATGTAAAAGAAGCCAAAAAAGCAGGATTAAAATCTTTGCAAGCAAACATACTGTCAGATTCCATCTTTGAAGAAATAGACCTTTCTAAAGTAGGAAAAATGGCGGCTTTAACTTCCAATTCCGGTTTAAACGAGTTAGCCTGTAAGTGGTTTTCCAAAGAGCTTGGAGAAGAAAAAGTATGCAGACTTGCATCAAAAGAAGAATCTGATAATCTCAACTTGCCCTTACCAAAAAATGTGCTTTTCAATACACGAGATGATTTTGTTGCGCTCGTTCAAATTTTGAGAAAAAAAGGTATTTACGAAGAACAATCATTTAAGAATCAGGCAGAATACGAGGAATTCCTAGAGAAAAAGAATAAACATATTATTCCCATTCTACTAAAAAACGAAAACAACTCTGTTGATTTGATTTCAGGATACTCAGGCCAAATTGAAAAAGAATCGACCCTCTTATTCATTAAGCGTGAAAGCTATAACGCTACAAATGATGATGAATTAATAGCAGAATTATAATCCTTTATTATATGGCTTCAGCGTTAGGAAACTATACATTTCTCTGACGCTGATGCTTCTCAACGCACTTATTTCTGTAATTATTTCATGAATTCCATGTAAATTAAAGAAAAAAGTTTTTAAGCATAAATGCCTTATGAAAAAAAACACTTGCTTTGCAATGTTCATCATGACCTTGTTCATGATCTTCAATGAGGCCAATGCCCAAAAATTCAATGGAATCATTGGCGCATTTGAATTCTCTGGCGACATCTATGTATCCTATCAAAACGAAGGAAGTAAAAGATTCTTAAGTAAAAAAGTGGAGGGCTACCTCAGTGCTGACGTCTTGGCGTCTACAATACTCGCACCCGTTGACGTTATATACTCCACTAAATATCAACGCATATATGCGATATATCAGACGAACTCTAAAAAATTTGTAGCCCATGCGATTCATAGCGTGGACGAGAATTCATCGCCTAATGTTCGACTTGGTTTTGGCATCATTATAGACCCTTCCTCAAATCGTACAATGGCAGTTTATTTGAATAGTGATGCCAATATTGTAGGGTTCCCGTTGAACTAGCAAAAACAGTTTCACAATATACAGCCCAGGTTTGGCAACACAGATAATTCGCGTGTTCCATCGCCCCTATTAGAAGCAAAGGATTAGATCGAGGAATTCACTTTGAAGCTCAATAGAAATTAGATAACGCGCGCTACTAGTACTCACTGCCCTTTCCGCTTAAAAACACTAAGAGTCATCTGAAAGCGAGACTGAAAATAAAATAAACAAGTAAAGCTCAGAGTTGTCTACGAGTAACTCTGAGCGAGAGTAAGCTCGACGCTCGTCACTTCGAAACCGACCAAAGGAAGTGAAAAGTCCCCAGAAAAAGCACCATCAGTTTCAGGAAACTTCCTCCTCGTGCCTTCGTCTAAAAGACGCTTTTCATAGATGGTTTTCCTGAAAAATAACAGAGTAGAGCAGACCGATTCGCTTACACTTTTTACATGATTGGGACAGATGATGATATTCGCTCCAATAAACATTTCCTGTTTGAGCAGCGCGACAGGGCCTACTGCCGATTTGAAGCTTCAGAATCATGTCCCCAATATCCCCAAACAAAAAAAGCCAGACTTTCGCCTGGCTTTTCATCACTATTAACTCACTCTAAATTTTTATTTTAACGTTGACGGACAAACAAATTTCGTAGTAGGTATCTCGGTTTTAGCGATTGCATCAAAACCACCAGCCACATTCACGATTTTGTGAAATCCTCTTGACTTCAAAATAGATGACGCTATGATTGATCGGTAACCACCAGCACAATGCACGTGGTACTCTTTGTCATCCTCTATTTGATCCATGCTCGCACTAATCAAATCTAAAGGTAAATTTTGTGCGTCTTCTACGTGTTCCGCTTGAAATTCAGATTCTTTTCTCACGTCTAATACGTATAATTTATTCGCTTTTAGGTGCATAGAAAATTCACTCGCTGGTATTGTGCTTACGTGCGCTACGTCTTTCCCGGCACTCTTCCACGCGTCAAGTCCTCCATTCAAATAGCCCAAAGTATTGTCATAACCCACTCTTGAGAGTCTTGTCACGATTTCCTCCTCCCTACCTGCCTCAGCAATAAAAATAATAGGCTGTAGTAGATCAGTAATTAATGCCCCCACCCAAGGAGCGAAACTTCCATCAATACCAATAAAAATGGAGTTAGGAACATGGCTGGTGGCAAAATCTTCGGGTGATCGTGTGTCCAATACAAGCGCTCCTTCATGATTGGCCATGGCTTCAAAGGTGTGCACATCCAATGCGACGTTACCTTTCTCCAGCACTTCATCTAATCCTTTAGCACCTGATTTATTCAATGCCACATTTTGAGCAAAATATTGAGGTGGTGGCAAAAGGCCATCTGTTACCTCTTTCACAAACTCTTCCTTGGTCATACCAGCCCTCAACGCATAGTTTGTGTTTTTCTGATTGCCTAAAAGATCTGTGGTTTCCTTACTCATATTTTTACCACATGCTGATCCAGCACCGTGCGCAGGGTAAACGATCACGCTATCTGGCAAAGTCATGATTTTGTTTCTCAAGCTATCGAACAAATATCCAGCAAGATCGTCCTGAGTAAGCGCTCCTTTTTGTGCCAAATCTGGTCTGCCTACATCCCCAATAAACAACGTATCACCACTAAATATGGCATGCTCTTTTCCCGCCTCATCTAACAACAAGAAAGACGTGCTTTCCATCGTATGGCCGGGCGTGTGGAGTACTTTGATCTTTAATTTTCCGAGGGCAAAAACTTCGCCATCCTGAGCTTCATGAATAGCATACTCCGTTTTAGCATTAGGACCATACACAATCGTCGCGCCCGTTTTAGCCGCCAAGTCTACATGTCCGGAAACAAAATCGGCATGAAAATGTGTCTCGAAAATATATTTAATATTGGCGTTTTCTTTTTTCGCCTTATCTATATAAGGTCGTGATTCTCTCAACGGATCTATAATAGCCGCTTCACCTTCGCTTTCAATATAATAGGCTCCTTGAGCTAGGCAACCGGTATAAATCTGTTCTATTTTCATATCAATTATATTTTCTATTTTAAGCTATGCTGCAATAATACTTAGACCATAAAAAGTATACTATCACATTAGTTACACTTCGTCTTTTACCCTACTCCTCTTTGATAGGCTTTATCAATCGTTTTTTTAAACTTCCGATAGTTACAAATACCAAAAATAAACGTGACAATGCTCAACATAAACAACAAGTATCCGACATATTTAATATCTTCCAATGACTCAACATTGAAAAGTGCCAACGCTGAGACCACCAAATATAAACTTGTTCTCATATAAGACAAAAGTGTTCGCTGATTGGCAAGTTTGGTTCTATCGATCGCCAGATAGTCTCTAAGTATCATTTGATTCTCCTCCATCATCTATATTAATTATGCTGCAAGGCTAGTTCATTGGACTCGTGGATATGGCTTTCCTTCAATCCTTCTATCGCGTTGTTGAGCGTCAGAAAAATATTATCCGTCCCTATTTCTTTTAACAAGCCTGTGGTATACAAAGTATCTCTCACTGGCCCTACAACATCCGTTAAAATCAGGCAAACGTTCTTTTCTTTCATCACCTGGATAAGATCGCTTATTCCAGCTATTGCCGAGGCATCTATTTGACTGATGGCCGAAGCGTCTAATAATATATATCTTACATCAGGCAGTTTCTCTAAACTTTCTTCAATGTATTCTTTGACGAACTGAACATTGATGAATGATATTGGTGCATCAACGCGAATGATCAACTTATCTTCCCAAAGCTCTAATTCTTTAAATCTCTTAATATTTCTAAACTCTTTTTGCCCTTTAAGTCTGCCTAATTGGGCAATATGTGGATAGGCTGATCGGTAGAGCAAAATCAAAATGGACAAGATTACGCCAGTGATAATTCCGGGAACCATGCTAAAATTGAGGGTGACCAAAAAAGTAGCCGCCAACAATCCAAATTCCATTTTATTTTCTCGATAAAGCTTTCTGGCATAGCCAACATCCAACAAGCTAGAAATTGCCACCATGATGACGGAAGCAAGTATAGCTTGAGGCAAATAATAAAATAATGGGGTTAAAAATAAGAGCGTCAGGGCCACTAATGCCGCACTAATAATAGAGGCGAGTGGCGTTCCCGCTCCTGCTTGATGGTTGACGGCTGATCTTGAAAACCCACCTGTAACAGGGTAAGACTGAAACAAAGACCCAATTAAATTCGCTGCACCCAAACTTACAAGTTCTTGATTGGCTATGACTTTATAACCGGTGCTTTTGGCTTCAATCGCTTTGGATACAGCGTAAGCTTCCATGAATGCCACGATAGATATCGTCAATGCCAGCGGAATAAGTTCCATTATCTTTCCTAAATCAAAATTGGGTATTTGAAAAGATGGTAACCCTTCAGGAATGGTCTTTACAATGGACACGCCTGATTCATGAAGACCAAACAAATAAACGAAAGCAGTTCCGAATATTACCGCAACTAAAGCCCCAGGGATATTTTTATGTAACTTTTTAGCCCCTTTAATAACCACGATTCCTGCGATTCCAATGAGTAGCGTAACCAAATGAGTTTGATCAACCTTTTGAACGGCATTCCACAAAATCTCATAGACTTTATTGCTCTTTTCAATATTGGTTCCGATGAGATACTTTAATTGGTTGAGACCAATGATCAAAGCTGCTGCCGAGGTGAATCCACTTATGACGGGTTTGGAAAGCAAATTGGTTATAAAACCCATCTTAAACACACCCAATAGCAGCTGAAATAGCCCCATAAAGAAGGCCAGAAGTATGGCAAATCCAATATAAGCATCAGAACCCTCAGTCGCCAAAACCGATACGCCGGCAGCTACCAACAGCGAATCCATTGCCACCGGGCCAACAGACAGTTGTCTTGACGTGCCAAAAATGGCATAAATAATCTGAGGGACAATAGACGCGTACAACCCGTAGACCGGTGGTAGACCAGCAATCAATGCATAAGCCATACCCTGCGGTATGAGCATAATGCCCACCGTAATTCCAGCAAAAACGTCTCCGTTTAATTGGGATTTTTTATAGTTAGGCAGCCATTGTGTGATGGGAAATGTCTTTTGAATGAAACCCATACTTATCTCAAATTATTCATAAGTAAAGCTAGAAAGCCGTCAAATTGGATCGTGTAACATTTGTAACATAGAAGTTAAAGTATTTCTATCTTGTTTCTATGGTATTCTATTTTATCCTCCCTTTCAAGTTGCTTCAACAACCTTGAAATTACCACCCGTGAGGTACTCAGCTCATGGGCAATTTGCTCATGCGTTTTGTTTATCTCGAATGATCCAGTGGCCTGTTTTGTATCTAACAAGTATTTGTACAAGCGCTCATCCATTTTATGAAAAACCACGCTATCAATCGTCGTAAGAAGTTCATCAAACCTGACTTGATAAGAACTAAAAACAAACTTTCTAAATGAGGGGTATTTAGCGATCCATTTATCCATATTATTCGTTGGAATCATCCAAATAGTGGAGTTTTCTTCTGCTATGACCTTGAATGTTGACTTCTTTCCCTCTATACAGCACGTGATGGCCATGGCGCAAGTTTCTCCACCTTCCAGATAGTATAAAAAGACTTCCTGCCCATTTGGATCTTGTCGTAATACCTTTAATAATCCACTTAACACGATGGGCATCTCATTGCCAAGGCTGTCCGGACTTACCACTACCTGCCCCATTTTCACCCTCTTTAGCCGTCCAAAAGTTTTAATTTCTTCCATTAGTTTGGTTTCAAAACCAGTTGCGGCCAGTACTACATCTACGTCTTCACTCATATCTGTTACAAAACTTTGGTTGTATAACTTTCGCGTTCAAATTAGGGTTCATTTTTTTCTGCTGATTATTCAAGAACCTCACAGCAAGCGCTCGAGGTATGACATTTGATCATGACTTTTTATTAGATACAAACATCCGCTAATGGTACCTAGAAAGTGGGATTCCAGATATTCTTTCCTATCAGCTTT